>NZ_CDRRGL010000072.1:0-9901 GCF_977041755.1 Slackia sp. | reverse complement strand
GAATCCTCGCCAGCAGAACCCGCCGATTCGCACGCCCCCACCTCCGCAATGAGCCTGCTACCGTTCTGCCCATACACCACAGACATGGCAAGCGACCCGATGACCACAAACATGACCAGCACCAACGACCAAACAGCCGCTTGCCAGAGGGTCATAGCTCCCACGAAGCTAAGACCCATGACAACCCCCACACCGCCCAATAGCACGCCGCCCACCACCAGCAACATGCTCTGCGCTCGGGCGAACATGCCGTAAGCCCAACTGCTCGCCGCAGGCATGGACGGATCGACGAACCTCTTCGAATGCAGGATCCGCCAATGGCTAAATGCCAAGATGCCGTCTATGAACGCTACTGCGAATGCCGGGAAACATGCTGCCAACAGGCTCTTTTGCACATAGGAGGTTACCTGGCCGTCCATGCCGACCTTCATGGGAATCTGATCGGGGATGGAACTGTAGCCCAGCAAGCAGACAGCCAGGCAGATGCCGATGCGAAGCAGGAAAAGCAGGTCCCACCTCAACGACAGCGGCCGGGGAACGGCTTCATGGCCGATAGGCGATGCAGTCTTGGCGGCCACGGCAACCCATCCACGTCGCACCTTCAGAGCCATCACCTTCGAGCGGAAGTACAGCATCAGCCCGTAGCTTGCCGCGCAGAGCAGCAACGTGCCGACCACCATCACCACCGCGACGACGCTCGCAAACCCGCTGCCTGCGCCCGAATCAAGCACCCAAGGAAGGACGCATGCCACCGTGCACAAGGCGGCAAGCCCCAACATGATGCCCGCGTAGCGGCGCTTGAACCCGCGAACCTCGGGGTCGCGCTGGGCGTAATCGGGCACGGTGACCGCGAAGCACTCCCGCTTGGGCATGAGGTAGGGCATGAACGCGGCAAGCACGCCCACCACGGGTATGACGGCTATCAGGACGGCGACGAGCGCCACAGGGTACAGCAAGCTAGAGGGCTCCATGGAAAGCTCCTTTCGAAGTTGGAATCGGGACGAAGAAACGCAGGTGGGCGCCGCGTTAGGAAATCGAGGGAATGGCTCCTCGGGCCCGGGAAGCCGTGGTGGCCCTGGATTCGCGCCCTCTGTCGACATCGGCGTTGCGCGACGGCGCCCCGGCAGACTGCGCCTCCGTCGTCTCGCCTACCGCGCCGTAGGCCCGGGCCGCCTGGGCTGCAGCGGCCTCCAGGAACCGGCCGCGGGCGCCTCCGTTGGCCCGGAAGGTGAGCGCCGCTTCGAACAGGGACTTCTCCAGCTGGGCAGCAGCTTTGGCCGCGCGGTCGCCGCCATCGCCGCCAGCTCCTCCCCCGTCCGTGCCGACTGCATCCGCGATAAACGCCCCCGTCCGGCCCTTCATGCGCACGTAGCCCTCGTCGCGCAGCACCGCATAGGCCTTGTTCACCGTATGCAGGTTGATGCCCAGGTCGCAGGCCAGCGAACGGACGGAGGGCAGCTGCATGCCCGCCGTCAGCTCCCCCAAGGCGATACCGGCCACAACTTGGTTGCGTATCTGCAGGTAGATGGGCTCATTCGCCGTGGCATCTATTTCCAGGAACATGGCAGCGCTCCTTTCCCATTCGCAGAAAGCCCGACCTTGCCTGCAACAGGGTAGGGTCGGGCTTTCCCTCATCTGTTATATCTAGAATATAGCAGATAGAACAGACTGTCAAGCGCCAGGTGAGATTCTGCGTCGAGGCAAAAGGCCACGTCCCCGTTGCCCCGTTGTCGCGGCCGGCGTCGCGCTAGCCCACCCACTTCCTCAGCATGCGGATGAAGGTGTCGATCTCGAGCGGCTTGGCCATGTGATCGCTCATGCCGGCGCTGCGGGCGCGGCGGATGTCCTCGGCGAAGGCGTTGGCGGACAGGGCCACGATGGGGATGGTGCCCAGGTCGGGGCGCTCGTCGGCGGCGTCACGGATGGCCTCGGCCGCCTCGTAGCCGTTCATGACCGACATCTGGATATCCATGAGCACGATGTCGTAGTAGCCCGGCTCGTGGCTGGTCAGCGCCTCGAAAGACAGCTTGCCGTTCTCCGCGTGGTCCACTTCGGCGCCCGTGAGCTCGATCAGCTCCTTGGCGATGGCGGCGGCCATGCGGTTGTCCTCGGTCAAAAGCACCCGCTTGCCAGCGTAGCCCAGGTTCTCCAGCAGCTCCTTCTCGTCCACAACACTCTTCGACTCGCCGCTGAGCAGCTCCTTCATCACCTGCACCAGACGCGAGCGGAACAGCGGCTTGGAGATGAAGGCGTCCACGCCCACCTCTCACGATGAAACCGAGAGGGGGGATCCGTCCGGCTCTCCGATACAGTTTTCAGCCGTTGGTAAATGTTGGACAATCCAATTATCCCTCATTTTCCTTTTCGTGAAGCTGCATTTAAATGCGGTGGCAGGCGCCGACAACCGCTTCTGCCGTCCCCCAAGCGCCGGGCGGTGCTCCCCGGTGCTTACCGGAGCCATGAATACTTGCCTACCGCTCTGGCCATCAGAAATAATGCCATGCCGATCCCATGCGGCTGACGCGTGAGAGCCTTGACGCGGCGACCGTCCGATGATATAAGATAGTCAGTCACTTGGAAACGAGGGGCAATCAAGGGCCGGGGGATCCCCCCGGCATTTTCTTTATCTGGGGAGGTTTCGCATGAGGGAGCTCTCGGTTTTCGTGGACGAGTCCGGCAACCTCGGCGACGATGCGAAGTACTACCTCCTGGCGCTCGTCCTGCACGATCAATCGAAAGACGTCTTCGAACACATCGGGCGCTACGAGAGCACTCTGGCCCAACGCGGGCTGCGCGACATCCCCCTACACATGAATCCGCTTATGCGCGCGAACGAGGACTACAAGGGTATGACGGCGCAGGAGCGCAACAGGCTCTTGACCTGCTTCAGCTCGTTCGCGTGGAAATGCCCGTTCTCTTACAAGGTGCTCTCTTACCGCAGGTCGCACTTCAAGAGCGACGGGGACCTGTTCTCCAAGATGAAGAGGGATCTAATTCTCCTGCTCTTCGACAAGCTGGAGACCCTGCAGGCCTACGACATCGTGAAGATCTACTACGACGACGGGCAGGGCATGGTCACCGACGCGCTCCACGCCGCTTTCGAGTACGCGCTGAACAAGCAGGCGATCATCTACAGGGACTGCACCCCCGCGGACTTCCGGCTCCAGCAAATAGCGGACTTCATCTGCGAGATTGAGCTGGCCGCGATCAAATACGAAGCGAACGAGGCCGGCGGAACCGAGAGGATATTCTTCGGCACCAACCGCGACTTCAAGAAGAACTACCTGAAGAAGCTTCGCAAGAAGCGCTTGGAGTAGCGGACGGGGGCCGAGCATCGCCCTGCGCCGGCCTCGGCGCCAGGCCCTCGCGCTGGACGGTGCTCCAACTCCTCAAACCACGGGCAGCTCATAGGTTTGCCTCTCTCCATAATTACGCAAGGCGCCTCTCCCATCGGCCGCGACCCATCATGATCCCGCAAAAGCGCCCTGCCCCGCCCCGAAAGCCGTGACCCAGATTTGACCCCATGGATTCGCGGCAATTTTTGAGACTGGATGCAAATGGGACGTACTGGAACAAACTGCGGCAAACTGGAACAAACTGGAGATAGTTTTTAACTATTGAGTGAGAATAAAGATTTAGGCCTTTTGACCTGCGATATTTCCGTCCGTGGCGTACCGTCTGATTACGCTATGTACGGAAAAATGCAAAGCCACCAGCGATAAACGGTGAATAAAAATCTTCAAGACCCCCTGAAGACCACGAGTTTCAGGGGGGTGCTTTATGCCTTTTGACCTGGTGTTTTCGTCGTTTTTACTCTAAGTTGCCGTGCGCCACGGACATGGCGACACCCAGCGAACGGAGAGTAAAGAAAAAACCGAAGAGTAAATTGTCCCAGTAATTTGTCCCACAACCCTTAAAACGGCTGCGAAACTCAAACGAAACTCAACGGGACATAATTTGGCGGTTTTCCGACAAAACCCCAGGTCAAGTTCAAGAGTAAAAGTTTACTCTAAATGGCGGTTTTCAAGCGTTTCGGGTAAGAAAAAGGGCTTCTGGGAGCATTGCCCAGAAGCCCTGATTTACTCTAGCTTCGGCCGATTTCGACCCTGAAAGCCACCGTTTCTCGAAAGAGTAAAATTAGAAGCGCGATTTCCACTCCCAATACTCCTCCTCGGAAATCTCTCCCGCAGCCAGCCCTGCCCTCTTCTCGCTCCAAGCCTTCAGCATCTGCATGACCTTCGGCGCAGCAGGAGCCTTCGGGTCGACGGCGAAGGATGCGCCATCTTCGGCTGGTGCGATCCCGAACTCGTCCTCCAGCTGAAGCATGAGCGCAAGCAGGTCCCTGGCGCCCTCCACGCCGAAGTCCTTCAGAGCGAGCGGCGAAACCTCGAGGGCATTCGCGATGTCCTCGACCTGGGACGGCTTCGGAGTCCTGGCTCCGCTCTCGTAGTGGCGAATCGCCCCCTCGGTGAGCCCCGCCTTCTCGGCAAGCTCTCCCTGGTACATGCCGCGGAGCTTTCGGCAATGCTTGGTCTTGCCGCCGGTCGGCATCGCTCCTCCTATACGAAATGAAAACGTCGCAATTCTAGCATCGTACGGAGACGTACGCAAATCATTGACAGCACAGAACCGTACGATTATGATTCATTCCTATAACGTACATGTTCGTACGATGTTAGGAGGAGCATTGGGCGATCAGAAAGAGAGGCCGACGATGCTGAACGCTGGGCAGGTGGCTGAGCGTCTCAACATGTCGAAAGGCTTTGCCTGCAAGGCCATCAGGGACATGAACGACGAGCAGGAAGCGCTCGGTCGCCCCGCCGTGAAGGGACGCGTGAGGTCCGACCGCTTCGAACGCAGATACTTCGCGGGCGATGAAGATGCCCGTGTACAAGAGCGAGAACGGAACGTATTACGTCCAGTGCTTCTACCGCGACGGCAGGGGCGCCGAGAGGCGCAAGGTGAAGAGGGACTTTGCCACGGAACTCGATGCGCATTCGTGATTCGCACACAATTGGAGCCATTCATATAGCATTTCACGCCGTTACCCAGGCGCCTTTCATCCCACTTAATCCAGCTACTCCAAAATACGTAGAATGACCTGGGAAAAGAATGATATCGCCCCCATCAGGACGAATCATAATATCCACTCATGCAGAGAGGAGCGCCCATGGAAATCAGAAACGTCACCGTCGCCGGAGGCGGCGTGCTCGGAAGCCAGATTGCCTTCCAGACCGCCTTCAAGGGATTCGACGTAACGGTCTGGCTGCGCAGTGAAGGGTCCGTCGAACGGGCCAAGCCGAAGTTCTATCAACTGGAGAAAGTCTACCTCGCAACGCTCGAGGCGATGAAAACCAACCCCGCCGCCTATTGCCGCGGCCTCGCTCCCTCTCCCGAAGTTTCGCCCGAGGACATCAACGCCCTCAAGGGAAAGGCTCATGCCGCTCTCGAGAACATCCGCTTCACCACGAGCTACGAGGAAGCCGCTCGCGACGCCGATCTCGTGATCGAGGCCATCGCCGAAGACCCGGCGCAGAAAACCGCGTTCTACAAGGAGCTCGCCGGCCATCTTCCTGAGAACGCCATCGTCGTCACCAACTCGTCCACCCTTTTGCCGAGCATGTTCGCCGACGCGACCGGCAGGCCGGCCAAGTACCTCGCCCTGCATTTCGCCAACGAAATCTGGCGCAACAACACCGCCGAGGTCATGGGGCATCCGGGTACGGAGCAGGCGGCTTTCGACGCCATCGTCGAGTTCGCCGCCGCCATTGGCATGGTGCCGCTGCCCTTGCACAAAGAGCAGCCCGGCTACATTCTCAACAGCATGCTCGTGCCGTTCCTCAATTCCGCCCAGACCCTCTACGCCACCGGCGTGGCCGAGCCTGAGACCATCGACAAAACCTGGATGCTCGCGACGGGCGCGCCGCTCGGCCCCTTCCGCATCCTCGATATCGTGGGGCTGACGACCGCCTACAACATCGTTTCCATGAACCCGCAGGCGAACGACCCCGATTCGGTGCCGGGAAAGATCGCCGCGCTGCTCAAGGAGCGCATCGACGCAGGCAAGACGGGCATCAACGCCGGCGAAGGGTTCTACAAGTACGAATAGCAGCAAACAGACTTAGGGAAGCGCTGAATAAATAGGGTTGCGCCCGCCAAATTCGCTTCGCCATTGGATTTTTCGGGCGGAATCGCCCTGAGATGCGCTTTGAACAGGCCTTATCCCGCCCCATGGACCCCATCGGCTCGATTGAGGCATTCGATCGATCCGATGGGGCGGCCGGGCTTTCCGGCCGCCCCGCGCTTTTCTCGCATCGAATCGGGCCGCACCGTCAAGTCCGGACGGATCCTCTTTGGCGTTCGGGGCCGTTTGTCTGATGTCGTCGGCCTCTGCCGAAGGACCGTCTCTTCCCGGCGGTTCGTCTCACCGGCTATTTCGAAATCGCCATCTCGGGTTTCTCACGCGAGAAGGGAAGATGATTCGGCTCGCGGTCGTTCCCGCAGAGCGGCGCGCCTACTTGACAAGGCCTTCCAGCGTCAAACCGATGTGAAGCGAGTTGGTCAGTCCGAGCGCAACGCTTCGTTCGAGGTGAGTGACCCCGGCGGCGAGAGGCTCGACGACGGCGACAGGGCACAGTGCGGAAGAGAGACGTTCACGCAGCCTCGCGACCGCCTGCTGCATCCCCGTGCATCCCAGCACGACGCAATCGATGCGGTCCTCGTCATGCATTCGCATGCAGACATCCGCCAGGCGTTCGTCTACACCGTCGCCTCCGAACACTTCTCCGACCATCATGTCGGCGGGAACTACGGAGAATATCTTGCCGTCGAACCCTTCGGTGCGCGCCTTCCGCTCCTCGTTGGCTATTCCGTCGTGGTCGGTAGTTATGATGCCCACGCGCCCTCCGAGCGAGAGCGCGGTGAGGATGGAGGGGACATACCCGCCGTAAACGGGGATATCGACCATCTCGCGCAGAGCTTGGACGCCGGGGTCGTCGAAGCAGTTCACGAAGATTCCCTCGGCGCCGCGCTCCGCGGCGCGCAGGCCCTCGCGTACGACCTCCGTCCCGTTGAACATGCCGTGCATGTCCGATTCGATGGACGGGAATCCGCTTTGGATGCCGACATACTCGATTTCGGTATCCGGGCGAACGAGCGATGCGAGATAGGGGCGCATCGCATCGAACACGTTGCTCGGCAGATTTACGACAGAATTGATGACGGTAAGCTTCATCGTGGGCTCCTCGGGTTTTGGGCGTTTACTCGGAGATCGCCATTGCTTTAAAGAAAGCTGCGGGCGCAGTTAGCGAGAGTCGCGGCCCCTACCCCAGCAAACCTGCGAGTTTCGGATTCATGAACAAATTGTAGTACGTCGCAATCGCAATGGCGATAAGCCCCACGACAACGCTTGCAACCGCCCAGATTTTTTGACGTTTCAGATAGGCTTCCTTCGATACCCCCATGCTCAAAGCTCGATGGAGCGCGAACGGCTGCGAAGCGATGGAAAACGCCACCGTTCCCGCCGTAAGCATAGCGAATACCAAAACGCCCAGCGCAATGGCCACGGGTGTATGGAAGGCGATGGCGTTCACGAAGCACGTGTCGGCGACGATCCACAGCGGATAGAAGATAATGGTCGCCCACATGCCATGCGCCGCCCCCCAGATGGGCGGCATGAACAGCGCGCCAATGTTCACGCGCGGCACGCCCTGCAAAAGGCGCTCTTCGGCAGCATATTGCTCTTCGGTGATGACTGGCGCGCTCTGCACCGTCTCGTTGCGTTTGCTCACAATCTATTCCTTACGGGTCGAAAATCCGAAATCGGCAGGCTTCGCGGGCTCGATTGCCTCGAGAACATCAACGCGCTCGGCGTCGCTTGGCGAAGGCGGCACAAAGGAAGTGCCATCGGCGTTATGGAATTGCACGCCCAGGCGCACAAGCTCGGCGAGCACTGAATCGACAAGCAGGGGCAAAGCCGCATGAACCCGAGGCGTGAGGCCCTCGATAAAGCTCGCAGGGCTCATGTTCTCCACCTGAATGCCGAAGCACACGCCATCGGCATCGTGGCCTAAAAGCGATGCAGACGCGAGCAAATCGGACAGGCGCATGTCGTGCAACGACTGCATGACACCGTGGCCCGCGATGTCGCCCGGGGCGA
Organism: Slackia sp.; assembly: GCF_977041755.1. Classification (NCBI taxonomy): domain Bacteria; kingdom Bacillati; phylum Actinomycetota; class Coriobacteriia; order Eggerthellales; family Eggerthellaceae; genus Slackia; species Slackia sp. Next base: position 1,743 of record NZ_CDRRGL010000072.1, on the reverse strand, counting down.
AACGAAATACCGTGCCAGGCTGCTCGCCCGTTCCGTCTACCGCATCAACGACGATGACGAAATCGGCCTTGCACACATGCGGCAACAAATCCATAGTCATGCACCCTGCATCATAGAGCGCGACATCGTCGCCGAAACGATAGCCCGCTTCAAGCGCGTCGTACACCGCCGGGCCCACACCGTCGTCAAGCATAAGGCGATTGCCAATGCAGAGAATCGCGATTTTCATCAATCCCCCTACTGGCCGAGTTCCACGGGCGTCACACGCGTCGAGCGACTCGGGTCAATGGTCATGCTCTGAAAGCGATCGGCCATGAAATCGTTGCCGTAATACTCCTCGAAGAATTGTTCCATGGCGTTCACCGGCTCCATTCCAGCCTCGCGCTGATACCAACAGTCGAACGCGAGCATGGTCATAACGGCGTTGACGAGCATGAGCGCGGCGCACACCGAGGTAAGACCGTATCGCCATTTCCAGGGAATCGCATTCACGACCTTGAGCATGCGCGGCAAAAGCAGTTTGATCCACACGCAGCCCAAAACGCCCCACATGGCCATGAACATGCCGTTGGTTCGGCCGTCGATAGAGAGGAACGTGCCCGTATAATCCCAGGCCATAATGCCGAATGCGAACTGGAAGAACCAGCTCACCAAGTACTCGAACGCGCCGCCGATAACGGCACTCACCAAAAAAATCACGAGGAAATTGGCTTTATGGAAACGGTTGAGCGCAATGGTCATGAGCACCGCCCCAATACCGTAGATCGGCGAAAACGGTCCATACAGAAGACCCGCGCGGTCTTGGTAGACGCCCGGTTCAACAACGGCCATGTGATAGACGACCTCGATAATCAAACCGAGTACGCAGCACACCACGAAAATCCAGAACAAGTTGAAGAAGTTCAGCTCGATATAGCCTTTGCCCGTCTCGTCGCGACCGAGGGTTCCGTCTTCGGCACGCTCGCGCGTCTCAAGGTCGGCCAGCTTGCGCTGAAGGCGGCGCTCTTCCGAAAGAGAGGGGTCGATATACGACAACAGGGCGACGAGGAACACCAAATGCAACACTTCATAGAGGCCCGGGCCATGCAAGCCCGAAAGCATGACCTCGCACACCATAACGGCGACGTTGATCGCTACGAGAATTTCGGCCGCAATACGCGCACCGCGACGGCGGTCGCGAAGCATGCGCACGCCCAAAACAATGGACATAACTGCGCCAACGCCCGTAAGAGCGATTTGAACTATGGCGATAACGAGCGTCGTCGTGTCGACCGGAGTTCCGGCATCACTAGTAAGCGACGGCAGGTAGAAGCCCAAAATCGCCGCAATCGGAATCGAGATTACCGAGAGCGCGATAAGCGCAACCGCATATATCTTAAGCAGCAGCGGGAGTTTCTTTTTTGGAGGCGTCGCAAGCGAATTCGATGCGGTCATATACCTTGGGCCCTTCCCAGTCTTTTAAGCATGCACAACAATGCTTCTATAATAACCATGCACAGCGCGATAAAAGCACGCAAGCACCCGTTCTTCGCTCAAAAGCCAAGTTGTCCAGGTGAAGAGCGCGTCGCAGAAACGTACCGCATCGCATGATGCAATCGGGAATCGGGGCGAAAACAGCGACCGGACAACGCAACCCGAACGCGCAATCGTGAAAGCAAAATGCATCGGAACCTGCATGGTTCGAGTGCGATGCCGCGCAACGCGCTGCCCGGTTTGGTTACGGCATCGTCACGCACCGCCAAG
>NZ_CDRRGL010000071.1:0-10175 GCF_977041755.1 Slackia sp. | reverse complement strand
CTGCGGCACCACGATCGACGAATCCATGTCGAACGTGTCTTGCGGGGTGGCGGGCGAAGAATCACCGTGCTTCATGCGCTTGCCATCTTTGTTGTAGTACGCGTAGTAGTACTCGCTGCTCTCAACTTCGCAATCGTTCAGAACGGCGCCAATCACGTTGGCGTCGGCCTTGCGCAGCTGCTCAAAGGCGGCTCGCACCTGGTCGCGCTTCGTGAAGTTGTCGCGCACCACGAGCACCGTGCCATCGACCAGCGAAGAAAGAATGGCGGCGTCGATGAACGCACCAACCGGCGGCGTGTCGAACAGCACGTAGTCGAACTCGCGGCTCACCATGCCAATGAAGCGGCCGAAGCGCTTCGAGGAAAGCAGGTCGGGTGGGTTGGGAATGTGCGGTTCGGCGTCAAGGAAATACAAGCCTTGCTGCGGCAGGGCCACAATTGCCTGGCTCAGCGGCTCCTCGTCGGCGAGCACCGCGTGCAGGCCCACCTCGGGGTGCACATCGAACATGCCCGCCAGCGAACGCTTGCGCATGTCGCATTCGACGACCAGCACACTTTTTCCACCTGCGGCAATGGCCTGAGCCAGCTGCGCCGTGATGGTCGACTTGCCCTCGTTAGGCACGGTAGACGTTACCACCAGCGTGCGCACCGGATTGTCGACGCTTGCGAAGCGAATGTTGGCGAGCAGAGTTTTAATGGAGTTTCGAACCGCTTGCTGGTTCTGCGACTTCTTGCGAGCCATGGATTATTTCGCTCCCTTCATCGACGGAATGCGGCCAATAACGGGAATGCCCAAAAGCTCTTCCACGTCTTCGGCCCCGCGCACGCGGGTGTTCAGCATGTCCATGAGCACCACAATGGCAATGGCCACGAACAGGCCGGCCAAAAACGCAACCGCCGTGTACATAAGGCGGTTCGGGCCGCTCGGCGACGTGGGCGTAACGGCCTCGTCAATCACGTTCACGCTTTGCACGTCCATGACCGACTGAGCCACGCTCGAAACGTTTTTCGCGAGCTCGTTGGCGATGATCGCCGTGCTGGCTGCATCTTCACCGGTCACCGTGAGCGAAATCACGCGCGACGTGTTTTCGCTGGACACGCTGATTTTATAATCGCGCAGGCTCTTCATTTTCAGGGCCTCGGCGGTTTGCTTCGACACGGTGTCGCTCTCAATAAGGGTCGACACGTCGTTGGCGATCATCTGAGAAGCCGACAAATCTTGGCTCATGGACGTTTTCGTCGTCGAATCGCCCTTCACCAACACGTACATGCTCGTAGATGCGGTGTAGGAGTTCGGCATGAACAGGTAGCTATACACTCCCATCACCAAAGCGCACACCAAGGGGAGCGCGATCACAAGCCTCAGGTGCTTGCGCAAAAGCTGCAAGAGCTCAAGCAGAGTCATATTTCGTTTGCCTTTCTCGTTAGCGCGGCATGCCGCGATTGTTACTCTTCAGGAGCCACATCGTTTGTGGTAAGGCCCGCATTTGCCACCAGGGCATCGTAGCTTTTCGGTGCCGGCGAATTGCTTGCCGCGCCCAGCTTCAAGTTGCTCGACTGAGCCTGCGGAATTTCGGCCGTGGTGTCGTTAGGGTCGAGGCCCGCATCGACTCGACACATCATATCGCGCCATTCGTTGAACATGGGGCACACGTAGCTCACGCCACCTTCCGTAAACGAATAGCTGGGGCACACCGCCGAATACAAAGTGAGGTCTGCCACTTGGAACTGCTGTGCAAGAGCCACAATGTCGGTAACTGACAAGTCGGTGCTGATGCTCGACGCGAGCGAGCTCACAAGGCCCGGCAACTGCCCCGGAGGCGAAGCGAGCACCTGTTTGATGATGCCCTGCACCACCAAGCGCTGCGCCTGGGCGCGGCCAAAGTCGCCGCCCGAAACGTTGTAGCGCTCACGGGCGAAGGCGAGCGCCTGCGCACCATTCAAGCGCTGGTTGCCAGCGTTGAACGACATGCCGCCGTTACCCGCATCGAAGCTTTCGGGAACATTAACCCAAATGCCGCCGAGTTCGTCGACCACGCGTTGCAGGCCATCGAAGTGCACCTCGCAGTAATGCGTGATGGGCACGCCCGCAAACGTCGAAACCGCATCAACCGCGCCCGACGCGCCGCCGAACGAATACGCCGCGTTGATCTTCTGCCTTCCCTGACCATCGATGGTCACCATAGTGTCGCGAGGGATAGAGATGAGGTCGACCTGGCCCTTATCGGGGTCGATGCGCGCGAGCATGGTCACGTCGCTTCGACTGGCGGTTTCGCCATCGTCGCGCGAGTCGCTGCCCAAAATGAGCATGTAGAACGCGGTGCTTTCCTCGGTGGCCGATTCGCTCGCCGATGCGGGCTGCAACGCTTCTTTGAGCTCGGCTTCTTCCTGCTTATCGTCGAAGCCCATCGACGCGTTGAGCGAGCTTACATACGCGGCGAGCGCAATGCCACTGCCCACGATGAGTGTGAACAGCACCGCGAACACGATAAGCGCGATGCGGCGGCCTTTGTGCCGCTTTTTGCGCACGCGGCGCACGCCGTCGTGCTCGGGGGCGTTGCCGTCGGGGCCGACATCAAAGTCGGTGTCGAAATCGTCAACCGCGCCCGCGTGAAAGCCCTCGTGGAACTGGTTCACGCTCGGCATGCGATGCTGGTAAGCCGCGCCCGCGGCCCGATAGGCGCCCTGGCCTTCTTCCTGCTGCCACTCGGGCTGGTGCTGCTCCTGCTGTTGCGAAAACGGCGAGGGGCCTTGGGGGCTGTAACCTCGATTCTGCGAATCACGCTCGCCCGGCTGCTGAGTGATAAGCGACCGGACCGAATCGGTGACCAGGCTGCCCAGGTCCTCAGGCTTGGCGTGCAAGCCTTTCCGCGGAGGCAAAGGCGCGCCGTCATCGTTAGAATAATCCGACATACTCAGTTTCTTTCGTAACACTCAAACGTTAAAAGCTCACACAGCGTATTTGACGCTAATTTAAATATTTTATATATGCCCATGCTACCCGCGCAACAAAAGAACGCGCTTGCACACATAAAGGGTACTTTACGCACAATAGGCCGTAGGTAACGCTCCTGATGGCAGGCTTGACTGTTGCGCAACTTTCTTGGAAGCCAAAATGAGAGGCCCACCCCATATCATTGAATGCGCAAGAGCGCAAACCTTGGTAAATGAGGAGCAAGAGCGAAGCAAAGATGCAGCAAAGCCGCGGCGCGATAGAGAGGCGCGGGGTCGTGCGAGCCAGTAGCGCGGCTGCAACGCAGGTCGGAAGCGGGGCTCGCGCGGGCCGGGGACAGGGCTGCAGCGGAGGCCTGCACGGGGATTCCCCTTTTCAGCGACGCCGTTGGCGTAGCGCACTTGCTAGTTTAGGGCTCGCGCGATAGGCCGCCGCCCTACTCCACAGTGCCGTAGGTGTAACCCCAACCATGACCGGCAATCGAGGAGTTCATCTGCTGGCACAAAGCGATGCGCGTATACGCGCCCGGCGGCAGCAGCTCCACGATTTCGCGCATGTCGGCGCACACATCGAACGTTTCCGCCGCCAGAATCACATCAAGCCGCTCAACGATGGGCGTGTTCTTGAAGAGATAATCCACAACGCGCTGCATTTCGCCATACGAATCGCTTCTCTCAAGCAAAGCCATGCAGTGGTTTCCTTTCTTTTATATGCGACATCTGTTGCAACCTGTTAAATGCTCGTAGCGTTAAACAGGTTGCGTGGCGCTTGACGAGCCGAACCAGTGGTGTTCAAACCTGTTAAACGCTGCGAGCATTTAACAGGTCGGGTGCCGCCGCTGTCGTCAAAGCCGCGACAACCGTTGCGGCCGCCGCTGCGCGACCGTTGCCGCCCGCGTCTCCGATGTGCTAAAAATGCTCGCAGCGTTTAGCACATCCCTTGTTGCTCGACGCATTGTGGCGGCCTCGGTTCAATGTGCTAAACGCTGCGAGCATTTAGCACATCCCTAGCACGTCCCGACAGGCCTGCCGACAAACAATTAGCGAATGCTGTCGGCGCCGAAAACGCCTGCGGCCAAAGCGCCCGTGTATGCAGGAGTCGCCTCGCCGCACGCGCGCAGAAACTGAGCGCCCGCTGCACGCAGAACCACAGCCGCATCGGCCATGAAGTCGGGCAGCGCATAGGGATTCTCGGGAATGGGTGCGCCGAGCGATGCGCGGCGCTTCTCGGCGGCGGTCGCCTGGCGCACGCTCACCTGCACCAAAATAGGCTTCGGCGTAGCAGCGGCGATTTCACGCACCACTTCCGCAATCGCCTCGGGCGCAGCAGCGCTGCGAATGCCAATCACGTCAGCCTTCGCGAGCACCTCGATCGCTTCAGCGAGCGGCTTTCCGTCGAACTCGCCTTTCTCATTCACGTCAACCGACACAAACACCGGGCCCGTATACGCGCGGCGCACGCCTTCGATGCCGCACTGAACATCGGCCGCGCTGCGTAATCCGTTCAAGAAAACCGCATCGAAGCCCGCGCCTTCACTTTCAGCAAGAGACCCCATGGCTTCCTTGCCGCCCTCGACGAGCGCTCGCGCCGCGCCTTCATATTGCGCCGCGCACTGCTTCATCGACATCGCCGACGTGGCATCGAGCGGAAGCCCGCACGGACCAACTTCGCACAGCACATGCTGCGGCGCATTCGCGCGCGCATGAGAAATAGCCGCCTGCGCAAGTTCTTGAGCGCGATCTTCCATACGCTTGTGCGCCAGGCGCGCCTCGCAAATATCGGTCTCGGCAACCAAGCACTGCGCACCCGCCATCGATTCAAGGCGCAGCGCATCTCGCATAGTTTCCGGCTCAACCAAGCTCATATATTCAGCTTCGGTTTCCATGTCGACGCCTTGGTTCGCGAGCGCGAACGCGAGCGGGGCGGAAAGCACGAGCATGTCTTTGTGAAAACGCAATTCGATATCGGCCATAAGAGCCCCTTTCGGACGTGGCGAACGCGGCGCGAAACACGGCAAAAGCGCGCGCGGCGCGGCTAATGCAATGCCCTGAGTATAGTTGCAACGCGGCGAACGGAGCGCCTGCAAGGGCCGCTTTCCCGAAAAGTGGCGCAAGCGCGCTTCACAAGTCAAAAAGCGGCTCAAAATGACGCTGCGGCAAACGGTCGTTTTGCAGCGGCGAACGGCGAAGCTTTTTAATGACGCTTCAAAAGCCCTTCACAAACGCATACACATTTTTAGATTATGTCTAATTCACCCTCATTATGTGAGGTGTTGCTTTATGGCTCCCATCAGGCCTTTTACATCTTGTCGAGCACAGGTGCCCTGCGTACACAAGTCATTCAAAACCGTCTCACAACTTCTTGAAAACCCGTACCTATACTTTTGCCTTGCAAACGCGGGGTCCCCTTCCCAGTTTGCCTGCTACCCCAAAGCAGTACGTACCGGTGCACCTCCCAAGATCAAGCACCGTACACCCCCTCCTTGTGTGAGGCCCGGTTCCCCTCCGGGCCTCAAGTTCTCTCTTAGGCCCGCTCGTCCGAACGGGCCTTTTCCTTTTCCTGGGAACGAAACGAAAGCGATTCTTTGCAACGAGCGCCCACCATAATGACACGTAAACGCCAATCGCAATCGCATAACGGTGCCGTTGCGGAAAATCGCGCGCATCGCAGTGCACGCGTCGCAGTGCCCGCAGCCACACCGAATCGGCTTTGTAGCGCAAAGACACGCCCGCAGATCGCCATAAAGACGCTCAACCGGCTTCATTATCCCAACTACGCGTTGCTGACCTGCGGTTTTTAGAAGCAATGGGCATTTTTGCTAATCAAATCCTCAATGCTGTGGCGCGCATTGGCGCATGGAGACAGTCGCGATTCGTGCATATATGCAATTTCATCGCTTTCTTACCACGTATTATTTATTCTGTCCCTTTTTTCGACGGCATTCGGTTTCTTAAATATTTCCTATAGGCGCTACTTATATATTTCACTCGTAAAAAAGAATATATAGGCGTGGCTTATGGAATTTCTCGGAACGTAAGTTCAAAACTGTCCCGTTCCACAAACCATACACTTCATGGTCACAACTTCTCAAATAGCGACCTGTATACTTTTGCCCTGCAAGCGAAAGGCTCCCCTCCTTTACTTGCCTGCTTCCCCAAAGCAGATTTTGAACCGACGCGATCTGAAGCGTCGTTCATCCCCTCCTTGTGTGAGGCTCGGCTCCCCTCCGGGCCTCAATTTATCTCTACAGCCCGCTCAACCGAGTGGGCTTTTTTGTTGCCCTCGTTCCGCGCGAGAAATCGCGCTCGGGTTTCGCGCACGACCATAGCGCGTCTTCGCACGCACAGAGCTCGCCGCCGCGCCGCCGCGCTCGCGCACTTTCACCGTTTCCCTTTGGTTTTCGCGCCGCACGCAACCTCGCACCCCAAGAGCCTATAATGGACGGCACCTGACCGTCGCAGCGTGCGGCGGCGCATTCGAGAAAGGTTTCGCCATGCTCGACGAGCTCCACGTGCAAAATGTCGCCCTTATTCGCGAAGCGACGTTCGCGCCCGCGCAGGGCCTCACGGTGGTCACGGGCGAAACGGGCGCCGGCAAAACCGCACTGCTTTCGGCGATCAAGCTGCTTGTGGGCGAGCGCGCCGACGCCTCTACCGTGCGTGAGGGCGCGCAGGGCGCCGTGGTCGAAGGCCGCTTCTTCTTGCCAGCCGATGCCGACAACGCCGACGACGGTCACATCGCATGCCGCAAGGTTTCCGCCGACGGGCGCAGCCGCGTGAGCATCGACGGCTCCATGTCCACCGTGCGCCAGCTTGCCGAGCAGCTGGGCGCCACCGTCGATTTATGCGGCCAGCACGAGCACCAACACCTCTTGAAGCCCGCAAACCACGCCGCCATGCTCGACGCGTGGGCGGGCGATGCGATTGCAAGCGCAAAAGCGGCCTACATCGAAGCTTTCAACGCCGAACAGGCTGCAGCAGCAGAACTTGCCCGCGTTCGCGAAGCCTCGCAGGCCTCCGCCGCGCAGCTCGAAGAGGCGCGCTTCACGCTCGCCCGCATCGATGAGGTAAACCCCACGCTCGACGAATACGACGAGCTTATGGCGGAACTCCCCAGAATTGAAAACGCCGAAGCGCTCGCCCAGGCAAGCGACGGCGCATATTGGGGCCTTTCAGGCGACGGAGGCGCAATTGAGGCCGTAAATTCTGCTATCGCCTCACTCGAGTCGCTCACGACAGCCGACGCCGCACTCGAACCCCTGGTTTCGTCGCTCACCGACGCGTCCTATATTCTTGAAGACGCCTCGCGCGATTTGCGCGAGTACCGCGACGGCATCGATCACGACCCGCATGCCCTTGAACGCCTGCAAGAACGCGCAAGCACCCTGCAAGGCCTTATGCGCGCCTTCGGGCCGCGCATGGAAGACGTTATCGAGCGTCGCGATGCTGCCGCCAAACTCATCGAGTCGGTCGACGATTCCTCGCGCGTGATCGCCCAGGCCGAAATCGCCCACGCCGCCGCCGAAGCGAAGCTCGTCGAGGCCGCCAAAGCGTTCGACGACGCGCGTAACGCAGCCGCCCCGAAATTCGGCGAGCAAGTGAACGCACAAATGGCCCGTTTGGAGATGGGCGGCGCCGAGCTCCTCGTGCACGTCGACCCCCTTGAGCGAGCGCAATGGACGCGCGCAGGGGCCTCGAAGGTCGAATTCATGTATCGGGCCGGCACAGGCATGACGCCGCGTCCGCTTGCGCGCATTGCCTCGGGCGGCGAGGTGAGCCGCGTGATGCTCGCTTGCAAAGTTGTGCTGGGCGAGGCCGACGCGCGCGACACGCTCGTGTTCGACGAAGTCGATGCCGGCGTAGGCGGCTCGGTCGCGGTGGCGTTGGCCGCCGTGCTGGCCGATTTGGCAAAAACGCACCAGGTGATCGTGGTGACCCACCTCGCCCAGGTGGCCGTGCGCGGCGAGCGCCATTTCATGGTGAAGAAAACCGCAGGGGCGGCCCCCAACGAAAGCGAAGACGCAAACGCCGCCGAGGCCGCGATTCCCGAAACCACGCTCTGCGAGCTTGGCGAAGACGAACGCGTTCGCGAAATCGCCCGCATGCTTTCGGGCGACGCAAGCGAGACCTCGCTTGCCCACGCAAAGGAAATGCTCAAAAACGCGCGATAGCGGTTGAACGCCCGAGTCAGCGCGCGTCATTGGGCGAATGGACCCCTCGTCGAGCGAATTCAGCTTTCATTGGGAAAACGCAGCGCTGCCAAGGGAGCGCGGCCCGTCGAGAGGGCGAAATCCTAATCAGACAACAGCAAAGCCCGCCTGGAGCAAAACCATTGTTCCAGGCGGGCTTCATATTGCGAGCGATATATGGGAATGCAGCTTAAATCAAGTCCCGCATCCCGCATACACGAGGCTTCGTATTCCGCTTCCCCAAAAATACGTCATTCAACGGTCGAATTCTTTATATTCTTTTGTTAGCATTAGTTAAGTTTGTTTCCGATAGCAAACTTAACCGTTATGAAAGGGTCGCAACGAGCGCCCTTGCAACCGACCGAAAGGCCAGCTGTGAAAAGAATCTTCTTCCTCGTTATCGCCTGGATAAGCCTCGCCCTTGGATGCATCGGCGTATTCGTTCCCCTACTGCCCACAACGCCCCTCGTGCTTTTGGCGACGTTCCTGTTCGCAAAAAGCTCGCCGCGCCTGCATGCCTGGATTTGCAAAACCCGCGTGTATGGCGCGTATGTCAAACCGTTCAAAGAGCGCGGCGGCATCACACTTGCGCGCAAACTTCAGATGCTCGGCCTTTCGTATGCCGTTATGGGTGTAAGCGCGTTTTTCATGCGCAACGTCATCGCATGGGCAGTTCTGGGCGCGATGGCCTTGTTCCTTGCGTGGCTTGTGGCCGTTCGCATTCCTACAATTTCCAACGAGGAAGCAGCCACCGCCAGCTACCCCACCGCAACAATGCGTCCGTCAGACGAAATTACGTCGATCTGAACGGGGATGCTCGACGCCACCGCACCAATGGCGCCAGCAGCACCAGCGCCATTCTGAGAACCCGCGATTGCCACTGCGCGGCGCACGGCCTGCTCAAGGCCGCCGCAGCACGGCACCTGCATGCGTGCGACGCGAACGCTTCGCACGTTGTTCTCAGCGATAATCTGCGCAAGCTTTTCGGTATAGTCTATGCCATCGAGCTTCGGGCAGCCAATAAGGCACACGCGACCCTTCAAGAAGTCTTCGTGGAAGGCGCCATAGGCGAACGCCGTGCAATCGGCAGCCACAAGCAAATCGCAGCCTTGGAAATACGGGGCATTCACAGGCGCGAGCTTTATTTGCACAGGCCAGTTCGACAGGCGCGCAGGCACGTTCACCACTGTTGAGACACCGCCCGCAGGCGCCGGAAACAGATTTTCGGACGAAGACGCATTCGAAGCGCTGTTCACGCCATGGGCAGGAGCAGCTTGGCCGCTTTCCGACACCACACCCGGCTCGGCTTCGCGCACAATCATTTTCGCCATGGAACCAGGACAGCCGCCCGCGGGCATGCTTGCATGAGTCTCGGCCTGTGCACGACGCATTTTCTCGGCAATCACGGCTGCCTCATCGTAGGCCGCAGCCTCGCGCTCGATGAATTCAATGGCATTTTCGGGGCACGCAGGCAAGCAATCGCCCAGTCCATCGCAATAATCGTCGCGCAAAAGGCGCGCCTTGCCGCCCACCAAGCCAATCGCGCCCTCGTGGCATGCATGCACGCACAAACCGCAGCCCGTGCACTTCTCTTCGTCAATATAGATCACGCGTCGTTTCATGCGACCCCCTTCGTTATTTTCGCGAGCGCATAGTAGCACCGCGTTCGACCGGTGGCAAGGATATGATACCTATACGATATCAATTTGAGTAAAAATACGCTTACGGCATCAAGCGCAGCGGCGAAGCCAAGCACGCGCGAACTCACGACGCTGCCATAGCGCCATGAAGGAAGGCCGCCTTTGCTGCCGACAACGACGAACCCCAGTCGACGACGGCCGGCCATCGCCCCGCCGAAAACCCGTCGCCACCGAGCCGCGCCTGAAACAATCGAGCCTTCATATAGGCGAGCCGCCCATAACAATAGCAGGGCTCTAGCGATTCTTACTATCTGCGCCCAAGCGGCGCCGCGAGACGTATGATAGCTTCGAACGAAATTACCCACGCGAAGGGGCCACAATGGACGCAACGACCG
>NZ_CDRRGL010000070.1:0-10175 GCF_977041755.1 Slackia sp. | reverse complement strand
TGGCATTGGGGGCAGCATAGCCGTTTTGGGTGCCGTATGCCTGCGCGGGCGGCTCGTAAGGCGCATAGCCCGATGCGGGAGCCTGGGGCGCGCTCGACTGTGCCGTGTTGGTGCCGACGGGCATCGACGGCTCTGGGGCATTGAAGGGCGATGCGGGAGCGGGGGGAACGGGGGCGGCGGGTTCGCTTACCTCAGAAACCAACGGCGCGCCGCAGGATTCGCAGAATTTCGCGCCTTCGACAGATTCTTTTCCGCAATTCGGGCAGTTCATGACGGCTTCCTTTCAGGGAGGGCATTTCAGCGGGAATCAACAAGGCCGATTTGGCGATTGTTGCCGCTTTGTTGACTGATGCTGAGATTGTATCGTACTCGGGACCTGCGATGGGCGGCAGCTGCTGTCTTTGCCGAAATGCGAAACGCTTGTCAGTTTCGCGTAAGGGTTCCCTGTGCGCGGCCATGCACGGCAATAGGCGGGGCGGGTGCCCGCGCTTTGGCCTGGGGCGCTTGAGGTGCTGCGGCGCCATGCCACCGTTCTTTCTTGCGCTAAGATGGCGACGTATATTCTTCATGCGCGGTGCTCACCGGGTGCTGCGGTGACGCATGAGCCGAATTACGTTCCCTTTATTCAACGAAAGGCTGGCAATCGGTGGATATTCTCGTGAGTGCGTGTTTGCTTGGACATTCGTGCCGCTACGATGGTGGGTCGAAGCGCTGTGAAGCGGTATGCAGTCTTGCCGATGTTGGTCACACCCTGATTCCTTTGTGCCCTGAAGTCGAGGGCGGCTTGACGGTGCCTCATGCGCCGTGCGAGCTGCGCAAAACGCCCGATGGCGTGCGTGCGATTTCCATTGATGGGATTGATTGCACGGCGCAGTACGAGGCGGGCGCGCGCATCGCTGTCGAAAAGGCCCAATCGAGCGGAGCTCGCGTCGCGATTCTTAAATCGAAAAGTCCCTCGTGCGGATGCGGAACGGTGTTTGACGGCACCTTTTCCGGAACGCTTCGCGAGGGGTGGGGCATTGCCGCCGCTGCGTTACGTGACGTAGGAGTACGCGTAATAGATGAGAACCATGTGGCAAATCTTGAAGAATGAAATGTGCCTCGCGATGTAGACGTACAATAGCCGAGTTTTGCAGGAAGGCATCGGCTCGGTAAGCGTGAGCGCGATGCGTTTCTGCCTGGGCAATCAAGAGGCGGGCGTGCAATGGCTGAAGATAGGCAAATCAAAAACAACAACGAATCTAACCAGGCACCGGACGAGCCTCGCGAGTGCGTGGACACTCCTGCAAAGAAAAAAGCCGCCGTGGTAGTTGGCTGCCTTATTATCGTGGTGCTCGTTGCCGCGATTATTTTCGTGCTTATGCCCCGTGATGCGGAAAAGGGCTCCGATTCGTCGATGGCCGATGCTGCGCAGGCCATCGAAAACGAACAGCCCACTGCCGAGCAGCAGGCAGCGGCAGAAAAGGGAACGCTTGGCATGCGTATTTCTGCCGAGGGATATGACGCCGAGACGGCATCTCCTGCCATTGCTCATATCTCTGGCACGAGCGACGCTGGCGAAGCCGTGGATTTCTGCACTGCACTCACATTGAACGCATCGACGCGCGTGCAAATTGACCCGGGTGCCTATGAGGTTGAAATCATCGCCCCCATCAACGCCGACGGATCTATGTTCGAGGCTCCGGAGCCATTTAAGGCCGTCGTGAAGGCTTCGGGCATCGCTGAGGTTGCGAAGAAACTGACCTTCGTGCCCGCTGCCGATGCCGCCGACGCTGCATCGAGCGCGGCGAGCAAAGTTGCTCAAGCCATGGAGGTAAACGACGGCACGATTACCGAAAACGCTGCCGAGGTCGCTGCGAAGAATGCTTCCGTTGCATCGTAGCCATTCTGATTTCACAACGCTGGAAGAACGGGTGCCCGAATGTGCGGAAACGTGCTTTCGGGCGCTTTTCGTCCCGGGCTTTCCTCAATGAAAAGGCTGGGCGCCCTACGGTGTCCAGCCTTGCATTATGGGCGAGTTTCAGCCTTTGTATAGGCAGGTCGGGCTATTTCACGGTGAGCACGGGCATTTCTGCGCTGTGGAGCACGCCGTAGCTTACCGAGCCGAGCATGCCGCGCAATGCGCCCAATCCGCGGCGCCCCATAACAATAAGGTCGGCACCGTGCGTCGCGGCATATTTCGCAATTGCTTCCGCAGGCGAGGTATCGGCGACGGCTTCAACGGTAATACGCTCGTCGTGGACGCTGTCGCCAAGGCTGTCGAGCACTTCCTTCTTCACGCGATCGAGGGCGGCGCTCACCACGTCTTTGTATGTCTCGTAATCGAGCAGGCCCCATGGCACTCCGTCGATGGTGTTTCCTTCGGCATTGTCCATTGTGCCGACCATGCCTGAAGGCACGACGTGCAACAGCATGAGCTTGGCGTCGGGGTCGTCTCCGATAAGGTCGCATGCCATCGAAAAGGCGTGTTTCGCTTGGTCGGAACCGTCGTAGGGGACAACGATCGTTTTGAATTCGTGCTTGTTCGACATTGCGCACCTCCACATTCCGTGGCCATGGGGCTTAGAGCCCTCCAACTGAGGAAAAGTATACTCCACTTCATATAAATCTGCTGTTCAGAGGCCTTTTTTGGCTCAATTTGGCGGACAGATTCGTGTGTTTGTGGTGCGAGATGCGAGAAAGATGCGTTTGGTTTTGTCAAAACGGTGGAGGGTCCTACAGAATCGCGCTGCGAACGCCTTCGACGATGATGCGGCGGCTCTCGTCGTTAAGCTCGAAGCTGAGCGCCACAAGCTCGTCGATCGTTAACATACCGGGGTTGTTTTCCCTTATGAGATAGTCTTTTTCCGACAGGAGAAGCGCCTTGGCACATTCGATGGTAGTAAGCCCCGTCGTTTCGCGGGCTTGCTGCATCCAGCTTTTCATGCCCCATCTCCATTCGTACTTCAAAGCATAAGTAGTTACCAGTTTAACTGGTAATCCTTCCATGTCAATTATGCCCATTATTCAACCTGTTAGACTTTTATCCGCAGTTGAAAAGGGGAATCTATGGAAAATTTCATTGGGCGAAATATTCAGGCATTTCGCGCACACAAGGGCTTTTCGCAAGAAGGGCTGGGCAATATTCTTGGAGTTTCCCAGACGTCGATATCTGCGTGGGAAGACGGCAAGAGCCTTCCCCGAAAAGTAAATGCCAGCGAGTTTTTCGAGGCCTTCCCCGAGCTCTCCCACGACGACATTTTCAGTGAAGAATGCGGATATGCCTGCAAAACGCTCAAACGAGCAAGGGGTCTCGATGTGGTTCAAGTCCCTTTTTATGGGGCGATTGCTGCGGGAACGCCGATTGAGATGATTGACGTTGATGAAACCATGCCAATTCCGGGGCACATTTACAATGCCTATCCAGATTCTTTTTTGCTGCGCGTATCGGGCGAGTCGATGAATCGCTGTATTCCGGATGGGTGCATTGCGCTTATCGACCCCGATGCGGAATGGGTTAGCGGGAAAATATACGCTGTGCGCGTGGGCGGAACTGATGCGACCGTCAAAATCGTGAACTTCTATAAGAGTTCCGTGGAACTCGTTCCCAACTCTTATGACCCACGTTTCAAAAAGAAGAAATATTCGGCTGCCGAGGACGGCAACGATTCCGTGCACATTCTCGGCCGCGTCGTGTGGTTCTTTGCTCCTTTCAATTTCGGAAAATAGGAGCCTTTTTCGCTGTGGAAAGCGCGTGAGCGGGCGTTTTACGTGATAGTATTCTCGTTTGGCAACTTATACGCAAATCATGCGGCCGCTATGCGGCATATCAATCGATTGGATGAACCATGCGAGACAGGCTCGAGAAGATCATCGCTGGCTACGAGGAGCTCCAGAACAAGCTTTCCGACCCGGCGATTCTGAACAACCACGCTGAATATACCAAGCTCACCAAGGAATACTCCAACCAGGGCCCGCTTGTGGCCAAGGCTCGTGAATACCTTCAGGCGTGCGACGACATCGACGATGCAAAGGAAATGCTCGACGATCCCGACATGCGCGAGCTCGCCCAGGAAACTATCGCTTCCGCCGAAGCGCAGCTTCCTTCGCTTGAAGAGGAAATCAAGTACATGCTCATCCCGAGCGACCCCGCCGATGAGAAAGACATCATCGTCGAGATTCGCGCTGCCGCCGGTGGCGACGAGGCCGCCATTTTCGCTGGCGATTTGTACAAGATGTACCTGCGCTTCTGCGATTCGCAGCGTTGGAAGACTGAAACTATGGATGTGAGCCCCTCCGATGCTGGCGGCTATAAGGAAATTCAGTTCAAGGTGAAGGGCGACAAGGTTTATTCCGTCATGAAGTTCGAGAGCGGCGTGCATCGCGTGCAGCGCGTTCCGAAGACGGAAAGCCAGGGTCGCATTCACACGTCGACTGCTACGGTCGCCGTACTTCCTGAAGCCGACGAGGTCGAGGTCGACATCAATGAGAACGATTTGCGCATCGATGTGTATCGCGCAGGTGGCCCGGGTGGTCAGTGCGTTAACACGACCGACTCCGCTGTGCGCATCACGCACCTTCCCAGCGGTCTTGTTGTTCAGTCTCAGGACCAGAAGTCGCAGCTGCAAAACAAGATTGCTGCAATGGCTGTTCTGCGTGCGCGCCTCTACGAGAAAATGCTTGCCGAGCAGCAGGCGGCCGAGGGCGCTGAACGTCTGGCGCAGATTGGTTCGGGAGACCGTTCCGAGAAGATTCGCACGTACAACGCTCCCCAAGATCGCGTGACCGATCACCGTATTGGCTACAATGGCACCTACCAGGGCGTGCTTATGGGCAGCGACTTGGGTGACGTGATTACGGCGCTTCAGGCTGCCGATCGCGCAAGGAAGCTCGAGCAGGCGACCGAATAAGGAAGAGTCGCATCCCGCCGGACGAGCCCCGTCATACGTCAACGGCACAACGTTCCAGGCGTGCCTTATGACGCACGACGGGGCTCGTGCTTCTTTATTTGTTGCTGAGCGCGGCGCCTTTCCGCGAAGAGAGAGAAGAGAGAAATGTCCGACGAGGTGTGGACCATTCAGGCGGCGCTCGATTGGTGCCGCGGCTACCTTCAGCGCAAGGGCGATGAAAACCCACGCCTTTCGGCTGAGTGGCTTTTGTGCGAGGCGTGCCATATGCGTCGCGTCGAGCTGTATGTTAACTTCGAGCGCCCCCTTTCGCCTGATGAGCGCGCTACGTTGCGCGATTGGGTAGCGCGTAGGGGCGCGGGCGAGCCGCTTCAGTACATCACGGGCGAGGTGGCCTTCCGACATATTGCCGTGAAAGTGCGCGAAGGCGTGCTTATTCCGCGCCCCGAAACGGAAGTGCTCGTGAGCGAGGCGTTGGCTCTTTTACCCGCCCCCGAACGTCGCCGTGCTTTGGATTCAACCCTCACGGTGGATGAATTTGAACAGCTGCAGGCGGAAGCCGCAGCGAAAGCGGATCTTGAAGCGTCGGGTGTGGTCGATGGAGCGCTGCCGGGCCAAGATGGGGCTGGGGGCGTTGGAGACGAGGTCGAGCGCGTCGCAGATGCCACAATCGAGGCTTCTCACGAAAAGGCCGATAGCTCGTGTGACGACGTGCTGTATGTCGCCGACATATGCACGGGCTCGGGCTGCATTGCGTGCTCTATTGCTTTCGAAAACCCGAAAACGCGCGTGCTGGCCTGCGATATTGCTCCCGAGGCAATCGCTCTTGCGAAAGAGAACGTGGCAGCTTTGGACCTGGAAAAGCACGTTGCCGTGCTTCAGGGCGATTTGGGCGCGCCTGTGGGGGATCGTTTCATGGGCAAGCTTTCTCTCGTTGTGAGCAACCCGCCCTATATTCCTACGCAGGTGCTCGACGACATGCCGACCGAGGTAACCGAGCATGAACCCGAACTCGCGCTCGACGGCGGAACCGATGGCCTTGATTTGTATAGGCCCTTGGCGACGTGGGCGATTCGTGCCCTTGCGGCTGGCGGCGGCTTTGCCGTGGAGCTTCATGAGACCTGCCTTGATGCGGCGGCGACTTTTGCCGAGAGTTGTGGCTTTACTGACGTTCGCATTGTCGACGACTTGGCTGGACGGCCCCGTGTGCTTACGGCGCGCAAGCCAAATGTTGTGGCCTAAGGCGAAACGCGCCTCTCGGCTCTCGAAATCGTGAGACCGCGTTCGGGCGAACGTCGTATCATGGCAGTGCTTTCTTCATGGGCCGAAACGCTAATGGGTGCATTGCAAAGGAAAACGTCCAGGTGAGCTCGTCGCACCTGGACGTTTCGTTGTAAAGGGGCCTTTTGCAGCGAAGCGATAGCGCTTCTCGCGGGCAAGGCTTCTTGGCGGTTCATCTGGCGCCGGTCCTGGCGCCTTTCAACTGCTTGGCGAAGTGTTTTTTGCCGCTACTCGCTTACCTTGACGCCGTTCTTTTCGAGAACGTGCACGCTTTCTTGGCGTTTCGGGTTGCGTATCTTCAGCACGCCGAAGATAAGCGCGACCAGGCCAATTGCTGCGCACGCCATATAGGCGGCGCTTGTTCCTGCTGCCGTTGCGGCTTCGGTTGCCATGCCTTGCCCCAGAGAGCTTGCGGTGATGCTCGTCATAAGGGTCACGACAAGCGCCGTGCCCAAACCGCCGGCAACTTGGCGACCGGTGTTGGCGATTGCGTTGCCATGGGCGATTTTGTCATTGGGAAGCGCATTGATGCCCCATGTGTTTACGGGCATGTTCGCGAGAGATTGTCCCACGGCTTGAGCCGCGCAAAGCACGGCTACGAGCACGATGGATGAGTTCGCGTTCATGCGAGACAGGGCGAAGAGCGCTGCGGTCATAAGCACGAGGCCTCCCACGGAAATCGTGCGCGGGCCGAACTTGTCGAATACGATGCCCGAGATAGGGCTGATGAGAATGCCGGCTGCAGCTGCGGGCAGCATGACAATGCCCGTTTCGAGCGCCGATGCGCCCATGGCCGTTTGGAGCAGAATGGGGAGCAGGGTGTTGGTGACGAGGCACGCCGCGTTGATGAGCGTCACCACGATGGCGGCAACGGTAAAATCGCTCGATTTCAGGCAACGCAAATCGAGCAGCGGCTCCTCGAGCGTACGTTGGCGTTTGACGAATGCGACAAGGCATACGACGCCCGCAATAATAGTGCCGAGCACTGCGATGCTCGTCCAGCCAAGCGTCGAGGCGCTCGAGAATCCGTAGAGTAGGCCGCCGAATGCGATGGTGGAAAGCGCGATTGATGCGACATCGAGTTTGGGACGCTTTGTTTCGCCGACGTTTTCGAGCAAAAATACGCCGCAGAGCAGCACGGCAAGGGCGAGCGGCACGATGCAGCCGAGTGTTACGCGCCAGCCGTAGGCGTCGATGATCGCGCCGCCAAGCACGGGGCCAACGGCGGGGCCGGCTGACATCACGATGCCCGCAACGCCCATGGCGGTGCCGCGTTTCTCAACGGGGAAGACGAGCATCGGGACGACGGAAACAAGCGGCAAAAGCACGCCCGAGGCGGCCGCTTGCAGCACACGACCGCAAATGAGCAGGAAAAACGTAGGCGCTGCTGCACAAAGCGCGGTTCCTGCGGCGAATGCTGCCGTGGCGGCGAAGAAGAGCACGCGGGTCGAGAACCTGTCAATCAGAAATGCTGAAACAGGCACCATGATGCCGCTCACGAGTGGATAAATCGACATGATCCATTGTGCCGTCGAGGCATCGATGCCGAAGTCGGCCATGATTGCGGGTAGTGCGGGCGACATGACGGTTTGGTTCAGCAGCGCTAAAAACGCGCCGAACACCACAACTCCTACGATGCGGATTTGTCGTGCGGTTGTTTTTCCGGAAGCTTGATTGGATGTCAAAAGGTCTCCTTCGTTTGGGATTTGAGCGCAAAAGGACATATCGCTCTGTGAAGCGATGAAAATAAGCGTGATGCGACAACCGCGTTATGCGGAAGCGGCGCATCTATGGGATTTGGGGATGGCCTCAGATCAGCATTGAGGAAAGCGAGGGTGCCGCGGGCGCGTGCGTAGACGCTCCTTCTTCGGCGAGGAAGGATTCGATGCGGCGCACGTGCCGATATATGTTGGCGTAATCTTGAAACATTGCGACGGGCAACCTTAGCAAAATGCTGTGGCGCGGCGCAAGCGAACGCGATCGATGTTCACGAATCGTCAATTTGCCGCCCGCGAGATGCTCTGTGCTCGCTTGCCGAAGGTTTCGCGATTCGAAACGAAGCGTGGGTATAATCGACGAATCTCTTATAACGAAATGCGCACCCGCGCAGTGCGGGCGTGGTCGCGGTGAAAGGCGAATCGCAATGAAGATTCTGGTGACCGATAAAATCGTCGACGAGGGCATCGACATTTTGAAAGGGAAGGGCTACGAAGTCGATGAGCGCTTCGGCCTATCCCCGAACGAGCTGCTCGAGTGCGTCGGGGCCTATGATGCCCTTATCGTTCGCTCCGCCACCCAGGTCACGCGTGAGGTGATCGAGGCGGCAACGAATTGCAAGATTATCGGCCGTGCTGGCGTGACGTGCGACAACATCGATGTCGATGCTGCAAGCGAGCATGGCATTCCCGTATGCAACGTTCCTACGAGCAATATCGTTTCGGCAGCCGAGCACACTATGGCGCTCATGCTTTCGGCGGCTCGCGAAATTCCCGCCGCCGATGCTGCGATGCATGCGGGCAAATTCAGCCGCGATCGCTTCATGGGCCACGAACTCTATGAAAAAACGCTTGCTATTTTTGGTCTTGGGCGCATTGGCGGCCTCGTTGCCGAGCGCGCCCACGCGTTCGGCATGCGCGTTGTGGGCTTCGACCCGTATTGCTCGGCGGCTCGCGCAAGCCAGCTCGGCGTCGCGCTGTTCGATTCCATGGACGAAGTGCTTCCCATCGCCGATTTCATCACGGTGCACGTTCCCCGTACCGACGGCACGTACCATATGTTTGCAGCTGAACAGTTTGCCCAGATGAAAGATGGCGTTGTCATTGTGAACACGGCACGAGGCGGCGTCATTGACGAAAAGGCCCTTTCCGATTTTATGGCGGCCGGCCGCGTTTTTGCGTGCGGCATCGATATGCTCGAGGCCGAGCCTTCCGCGGAAACGCCGCTCGCCGAGTTCGACCGCGCGGTGCTCACTCCCCATTTGGGAGCCAATACGCTTGAAGCGCAAATGCGCGCCGGCGTGAATATTGCCCGCTATGTCGCCAATGGCCTTGAGGGCCTCGTGGTGCCGACGGTTGTGAACATGGTTTCCAAGGAGGTCGACGAGGCCGCTGCCGCCTATATTCCCGCATGTCAGATGTGCGGAAGCGTGCTCACACAGCTCGCGCGCGAAGTTCCCAAGGCGCTTTCTATTGTCGCCTCGGGTTCATGTGCGGGCGATATGCAGGTGCTTTCAGCGGCGACGCTTTCGGGCATGCTGTCGCGTGAGGGCCAGGCGAGCGTGTCAACCGAAAACGCCGATGCTTCGGCGCGTCGCCACGGCATTAAAATGGAGGCCCAGCAGGCGAGCGATTCGCGTGGCTATGATTCCATTGTGAGCATGGAGGCCGATGGCTTGGAGATTTCCGCAACCGTGCCAGGCGTGCATCGAGAGGTCCATGTTGTTTCGATTTTGGGCTATCGACTCGATGTGGTGCCAGGCGACCATGCTCTGATTTTTACGTATGCCGACGAGCCTGGTCAGGTAGGCCGCATGGGCACCATTTTGGGCGAAGAGGGCATCAATATCTCGACTATGGCTATTGGCAAGCGCGCCGATTGCTGCGAGGTACTTGTGTTCCTCAATGTTGAAAGCGAGCCTTCGCCTGAGGTTATTGAGCGAGTCGCGCAGGCGATTGATGCGACGAATTCATGGGCGATTCGTTTGTAAGCCCGCCATGGTTTTGTTTGCGCTCTGGGGTGCCGTCGGTATCTCGGGGCGCAATCGCTTTGTTCGCTGTGCGCTTCGGCGGGGCATGTAATGGATGCCCTGCATTATCGAATTATGTGCATCTTTCTCCTGCGGCGAGCACTGCTCTTTCGCGTGATAGAATACCAAGCTGGTATATTCGCGATGTTCGATGTTGTCGACGCGCTTATCACACGTAGAGAAAACGAAGCGGAAAAGGACACTCTCTATGTCGTTTATGGACTTCTTCAGCAGGTTTACCGGCGGTTTCGGCGGTGCTTCTT
>NZ_CDRRGL010000069.1:0-10215 GCF_977041755.1 Slackia sp. | reverse complement strand
CACCTTGGACGAAATTCTCTCCGAGGCCGGCAGCGAATTCGCCATGCTCGAGTCGATGGGCATCGACAGCAAGACGCTCGTGAAGTCGTACCTCGACGGCTTTGACTACACCATCGATTCGGTCGAAGTCGACGGCGACTCCGCAAAGGCAACCCTTACCGCAACCTGCAAATCGTTCACCGACGCAAGCGCGAAGGCTGAAGAGCTCGCTGAAGCCTGGACCGAGCAGGTGACCGACGAGCAGATGGCGAGCATGACCCAAGACGACATTACCGCAAAAATCGGCGAAATCACCATGCAGGCCATCGACGAGACGCAAGCCATCGATATGCCCCTCGTGCTTACGTTCACCAAAAACGACAACGAGTGGACCCCCGACGCCGACGTGCTCGGATCGTTGCTGAATCTTTTCGAATAGGACCAGCGCCAATCGATAACACATTTCGGGCAGCTTTCGGGCTGCCCGTTCTTTTTGCTTTATTGCTCCCTTTTCGGCTTCTTTGCGCTACTATATTAGAACACTTGTTCGTTATTCATCGGCGAAAGGAATCTGGCGCCTTGCAAAATCGGAGCGGCAAAACGTATGTATGCATCGACTTGAAAAGCTTCTACGCCTCGGTCGAATGCGCCGAGCGGGGGCTCGACCCCGATAAGGCGCTGCTCGTCGTAGCCGATCCCGCACGCTCCGAGAAAACCATCTGCCTTGCCATATCGCCCGCTATGAAGGAGCTCGGCGTGCGCAACCGATGCCGCGTTTTCGAGATTCCCGAGGGAATCAAATATTTCAAGGCGAAGCCGCGCATGCGACTCTACATGGAGCGCTCCGCCCAAATTTACGGCATCTATTTGCGGCATGTATCCCCCGCCGACATCTACCCCTATTCAATCGACGAGTGCTTCATCGACGCAACGCCCTACTTAGCGCTCGAAAAGAAAACCGCGCGCGAATGGGCAGCCGAGCTCATAGAGGCTGTGAAGGCGGAAACAGGCATAACGGCCACGGCGGGCATTGGGGAAAACCTCTTCCTGGCAAAGGTTGCGCTCGACGTGCTCGCAAAGAAGAGTCCCGATTTCATTGGGGAACTCACCGAGACGTCATTTCGCGAAACCATGTGGCACCACGAGCCCATCACCGATGTTTGGAACATCGGCCCCGGCATTGCGGCGAGGCTCGCCAAACACGGCGCGCGCACGCTTTATGACGTAACGCAGCTGCCAGAAGATGTGCTCTATCGCGAATTCGGAGTAAACGCCGAATTCCTCATCGATCACGCCTGGGGCCAAGAGCCTTGTACCATCGAGGAAATCAAGGCATGGAAGCCCGTTGGAAAGTCCATAGCCAACGGGCAGGTGCTCGAACACGACTACTCGTTCGAAGACGCCCGCACCGTGCTGCGAGAGATGGTTGAATCGAGCGTGCTCGACATGATTGAAAAGGGCTTAGCGGCACGGCGCGTGTCGCTGCATGTGGGCTACGCGAAGGCTCATGGCGCCACCGCAACCGGGGGCTTCGCCCATCTCCAAACCCAAGCCGAACTGAAACACGCTTACGACAATGCGAGATTCAACGAGGTCCAAAGTCATCGGCCGCATCGCAATGCGGACGACGAAACGCGCGTTTTTGTCGGCGGGCACGGCGCACGAATCGTTGGGCCCGGCGCACGCAACAGCGGCTACCACGAAGCCACAGGTGGAGCGTGCACGCTCGATGCGCCCACGAACTCATTCCACCTCCTGTTCGGCGCCGCGGCGCAGCTCTTCGACGGCCACGTCGATCCCGAACGCCCAATACGACGCATTATGTTGGGTTTTTCTGAAATCGTCGAAGCGGAAGGCTGTCAAATGAGCCTTTTTTCCGCACCCGAAGAAGAACAGCGCAAACGGGATATACAAAAAGCCATGCTTGCCGTGCAATCGAGGTTCGGCAAGAACTCCGTGCTCTTCGGCACGAGCTTTAAAAAGAACGCGACGATGCGCAAGCGAAACATGCAAATTGGGGGTCACAATGCCGGCTGAATGGGATACCTATCTTGAACGCATGGGCGCCGAAGAAGCGAATGCGCCATACGAGCACAAGGCGCGCGCCTATCCCGAGCGGGCGCGCCAATTCATGCCATTTTCGGCATTGAGGGGCTACGAGGAAATGCTCACCGAAGTAGAGCGAAACGCCATCGCGGAAGAAAAACGCTTCACGGAAGCGTACCGCGACGACGCTCCATAATAGAAGGCTCGTCCACCCCTCCCCGAAGACGGCCAACAAAAAAGAGGCCGAAAGAAATTTCGGTCTCTTTTCGTTTCAAGCGAAAGGGTTTTACGCGTTCAGCTTCTTGGCAAGCAGCTGGTTGATAACCTTCGGATTGCCCTGGCCGCGCATTTCCTTCATGCACTGGCCCACGAAGAAGCCGATGAGCTTTGTGTTGCCCTCTTTGTAACGAGCAACCTCATCGGGGTTCGCGGCAATCACGGCATCGACAACAGCCTCGATGGCGCTCGTGTCGCTTACCTGTTTCATGCCACGTTCGTCAACGATGGCCGAGGGATCTTTGTCTTCATCGATCACGGCAGCGAAAACTTCCTTGCCCTGCTTCGAGGAAATTGCATCGGTCGCAATAAGCTCAACGAGCTCAATTGCGCGCGCGGGCGTAAGCGGACATTCTGCCAAGTTGAACGACTCGTCGGCGTTCATGCGCGCCGTGATGTCGTTAATCGCGAGGTTCGCGAGCGGCTTAGCCAGCTTGGAAGCCTTATCGCCGGCAAGCTCCATGCCCCTCTCGAAGAAGTTCGAGGTGGCGCGGTGCTCAACCAAATGACGCGCGTCGTAGGCCGAAAGGCCGAAGCATTCCTGGTAGCGCGCGGCCTTCTGGTCGGGCAGTTCGGGAAGCTTGGCGCGAACGCCGTCGATCCACTCGTCGGTCAAATCGTACGGAGCAAGGTCAGCCTCGGGGAACAGGCGGTAGTCATCAGCGGTTTCCTTCACGCGCATCACGATGGTACGCTTCGCCGACGGATCCCAATGGCGCGTTTCCTGGTAGATTTGACCACCCTCTTCAAGCACCTGGGCCTGACGGCAAATCTCATAAGCCAAGCCGTCATGCAAATTCTTGAACGAGTTCATATTCTTGAGCTCGGTCTTCACGCCCAAGCCCGTAGAACCGCGGCGGCGCAGCGATACATTGCCGTCGCAACGCATGGAACCTTCCTCCATGGAGCAGTCGGAAATGCCAATAGCCAAATAGATTTGGCGAAGCTTCTGCATAAACAGGCGGGCCTCTTCAGGCGTGCGCAAATCAGGCTCGGTCACAAGCTCGATGAGCGGCGTACCCGCGCGGTTGTAGTCGACGAGCGAGTGCGTAGCACCAGCGATACGGCCTTCGTCGCCGCCGATATGCACCATCTTGCCCGCGTCCTCTTCCATATGGATGCGCGTGATGCCCACGTGCGCCACATAGCCGTCTTCGGTCGCGGTGACGTTGCCCTGGCTTTCACCTGGCTTCAAGCCGTCAAGGTCGATGCGCTCTTTTGCGCCGGCGCCGTCGACCTCAAGGTCGAGGTGGCCGCGCATGCAGAACGCCACGGGGCCCTGCGTGGTCTGAAAGTTTTTCGCCATATCGGGATACATATAGTTCTTGCGATAGAACATAGAATGCTTCTCGATATCGCAATTGGTGGCCAAGCCGGCGAGCACGATGCTCTCGATGGCGGCCTTGTTGGGCACGGGAAGCGCGCCAGGCAGGCCCAAGCAAATGGGGCACGTGTGCGTGTTGGGGTCGGCGCCGAATTCGAGCTTGCAACCGCAGAACATCTTCGTGTTCAGCGTAGTAAGCTCGGCATGAATTTCCAAGCCGATGACGGCTTCCCAATCCTGCAAAACCTCTTCGAGCTTCTTCATTACCGAATCGCCCCCATTCCGCGTTCTGCACCCAGCGCCTGCGCTCCGCTTCGCGGTGCTCGGCGTTCAACAGCCCACTGGGCTGTTGAATCCTGCAAAACCTCTTCGAGCTTCTTCATGCTATTCACCGGCCTTTCCAGCAGCAAAATCGGGCGCGATGGGAGCTGCGCCATACACGGCCTCGAGCGCCGCCGCAGCGCGGAACATGTTCTCGTCTTTGAACTGTGGCGCGATAAGCTGCACGCCCACAGGCAGGCCCGTATCGCTGCCCAGGCCGCACGGCACGTTCATGCCGCCGTTGCCTGCGATATTAATCGACACCGTGAAAATGTCAGACAGGTGCATCTCGACCGGATCGCCGATTTCGCCGAACTTGAATGCGGTACGCGGGCTCGTGGGGGCGAGAATGACGTCGCATTTCTCGTATGCAGCCTGGTAGTCCTGCGTAATAAGCGTGCGCACCTGCTGAGCCGGATAATAGTACTTCTCGTACACGCCGCTCGAAAGCAGGTAGCTGCCCAGCATAATGCGGCGCTTGGCCTCCATGCCAAAGCCGGCAGCGCGGCTTGCCTCGTATTGGCTGCCAAGGTCTTTGTGGCCTTCGGCGCAATAGCCATAGCGAACCGAGTCGAAGCGCGCCAAATTCGAGAACGCCTCGCACGGGCCCAGCACGTAATATGCGGAAATGGCCGCATCGGCATGAGGAAGCTCGACTTCCACGATTTCGGCGCCCGCCTCGCGAAGCGCCTCGGTGGCTTCAGAAACGCGAGCCTTCACCTCGTCGGTAAGGCCGGGCGCATTCATGAATCCGGACACAACGCCAATGCGCATACCTTCGACGCCCTGCTCGCACGCGGCGCGGAAATCGGCCTTCACATACTGCGAGGTGCAGTCCATGGGATCGTGGCCGCAAATGGCGTCCATCGCGGCGGCGGCATCGCGCACGCTGCGCGCGAACGGGCCGACCTGGTCAAGCGAGCTGCCGAACGCAACCACGCCATAACGCGAAACCATGCCATAGGTCGGCTTCACGCCAACAATGCCGCAGAACGCTGCAGGCTGGCGAATTGATCCACCCGTGTCGGAACCGAGCGTGACGCACGCAAGACCAGCCGCGACCGATGCCGCGGAGCCGCCGGAGCTGCCGCCCGGGACGCGCTCAAGATCCCACGGGTTTTTGGTGGGGCCGAACGCGGAGGTCTCGGTGGAGCTGCCGAATGCGAATTCGTCCATGTTGAGCTTGCCCAGCGGAATGCCGCCTGCTTCAATAGTTTTGGCAACGCACGTCGCGGTATAAGGCGAGACATAGTTTTCAAGCATGAGGGATGAACACGTGGTGTGCGTGCCCTCGTAGTTCATGTTGTCTTTGAACGCCACAGGTACGCCAGCGAGCGGACCTATTTCGTCAAAGGTACCGTTTGCGAGCGCCTCATCGATTTTCGCGGCCTGCTCGAAGGCAGCACCTTTCGTGAGTTCCAAGAATGCATGCACTTCGCCATCGAGTTCCTCGATGCGCTTGAAGCTTGCCTCAGCGACTTCACGCGCCGTGAAATCACCTGCCAGAAGACCGGCACGAATGTCGGCCACGTTCATATTCGCGTTATACGCCATCACTGATCGCCTCCGCCCAAAATAGCCGGGATAAGGAAGCTACCGTCTTGCTGCTTAGGAGCATTGGAGAGCGCCTGCTCCTGCGTGAAACCAGGTACTTCCACGTCTTCGCGCATCACGTTGGAAAGGCCTCCGATGGGATGGAACGTAGGATCCACGCTCTCGAGGTCGAATTCGGTGATGGGCTTAAGCGTTTCGATGATGCTGTTCAAATCAACCGTCATCTGAGCGAGCTCTTCATCGGTGAGCCCGATGCGCGCATACGTGGCAATGTCACGCACGTCGCGTTCTGTGAGTTGCTGAGTCATGCGACTTCTCTTTCCTTCTCGATTCGCTTTTCCACAGGCGACCTGCCAGCAGTTTCTCAAAGCGAACTGCATGAGAACATAACGTTCGTATGATAGCAAACCCGCAGGCAACTACGCACGAGCCAACCAGATGCCCAGTAAAGTTCAACAGACCGAAATACGCAGGACGCGTATACCTAATGAAGCGGCCTGTTTTCCGGTCACTCAAATCCCGTCGGATGGCCGCTCGGCGGGTGCTTGCCTCGGCCTTCTCGTAGGCCGTCGGCGTTCAAACTTGCTTTTAATCTTTACACGAAACGCCGCCAGGCGGGCGCATAGTGAGCGAAGCGAACGATAGCCCGCCGTGGCCAGCGAGAAGGCCGAGGCAAGCACCCGCCCGAGAGTGACTCAATCATCTCCTACTCCCCCGCCTCGAATTTCGCAATGGCATCGAGGAACGCTTCACCATAGCGCTCAAGCTTGCGCGAGCCCACGCCGTTGACCTCGAGGAAATCGAGCGCGTCCTTCGGACGGCGCGCGCACATATCGCGCAGCGCTCGGTCGGAAAACACCATGTAAGGCGCGATATTTCCCGCATCGGCGAGCTGCTTGCGCAAAGCGCGCAGCTCTTCAAACAGCGCATCGTCGCCCACGCTCGTCGCGCCCACGCCAAACGTCGCGGAAGAAGCGGACGAAGACGCCACTTTCCCTTTCTTGGGAAGCGTCGACTTCTTCATCTGCTTGATCGAGAACGTAAAGTCTTCCATGAAAGCCTCATGCGAGCGCTCACCAAGCCCGACGGTCGGGAACTTCCCTTCGCTCACCTGCAGAAAGCCCTCTGACGCAAGCAGCTCGATGACTTCTTTGACCTGAGAGATCGAATCGCTCACTGTATCGTAGGAATCGAGCGTTTCGAAATTTCCTTCGAACACGCGCTGCGATTTGGAACCGCGCACAATGTCGGCCACAAGGGTCTTGCCAAACGCGCCGCCCAATTCGCGCACGCATTTCACGCAGGCGCGAGCTGTATCGGTCACGTCGATCGATTCGAATTCCCCTAGGCAATTCGAACAGTTCCCGCACTCAGTCGAACCATTCCCAAACGGCGTTTGGTCGCCGAAATAATTGAGGATATAGCGGCGCAAGCAGCCTGTCGTGTGGCAATAGCCCACCATAGCCTCGAGCATGCGGCGCTGCGCGGCTCGCGCGATTTCAGCCTCCTCAGGCTGCTGAGTGGCGTATTCGCTGTCGCCCTCGATAAAGAAGCGGCAGGTAGACACGTCGCCATCGCACCACAGAAGAAGGCACTCGCTCGGCTCGCCGTCGCGTCCCGCGCGGCCCGCCTCCTGGTAATACGCTTCAAGGCTTTTCGGCATGTTGTAATGCACGACCCAGCGCACGTTCGACTTGTCGATTCCCATGCCAAAAGCGTTCGTCGCAACCATGATGGGAGCATCGTCATTGATGAACCGTTCTTGGGCATCGTCGCGTTCGGCCTTATTCATGCCGGCATGGTAGCGAGCCACAGGCAGCCCTTCGGCGGCAAGCCAGCCCGAAAGGCCGTCGACATCTTTGCGCGTCGAGCAATACACGATGCCCGAATCGCCCGAATGCGCCGCAATGAACTGGGCAATTCGCGTGCGCTTTTGCTTCGGATTGAGCTTTTCGACGCCGAACTTCAAATTCGCGCGATCATATCCCGTAACGACGCATTCGGGGTTTCGCAGTCCAAGCAAAGCGGAAACATCGCGACGCACTTTATCGGTCGCCGTGGCAGTAAGCGCGATGACGGGCGGTCGCTTCGGCAGGCTTTCGATAAAATCGGCAATGCCGGTATAGGCAGGACGGAAATCTTGGCCCCATTGCGACACGCAATGGGCCTCGTCAACGGCGATAAGGGGAATTTCTACGCGGCTCGCAAACTCTCGAAACAGCGGATCGGCCAAGCGTTCAGGCGCCACGTACATGATTTTATACGTGCCCGCCTCGGCGCGCGCAAGCACGGTGCGCTGCTGGCCAGGCGTCAAGGTCGAATTCAAAAACGATCCGCGCACACCTGCATCGATAAGGGCGTTCACCTGGTCTTTCATGAGGGAAACGAGCGGCGATACCACCAGCGCGAGCCCCGGCAGAACAATCCCCGGAATCTGATAGCACAACGACTTGCCAGCACCCGTGGGCATAATGCCAAGCGCGTCGCGGCCGGAAAGCACGGCGCCAATGAGCACCTCTTGGCCTTGGCGAAACGCTTCGTAGCCAAAATACGTTGAAAGAGCCTCTCGAGCAGCATCCATTGAAGGCGTGCACGGCGTCATGTTCGCCGCCGAAAGCCCCTGAATATTCGCCATCGATTCACCCTTTCCAAAACGCCCACGACAAAAAGATGGGCAACGCACGCAACGCGCGCATCGCCCATCTTCGAAACAGAATAGAAGCCCCTCGGGCACATCTGCCTGTTACACGTTGAACTTGAAGTGCATGACGTCGCCGTCCTGCACCACGTACTCCTTGCCTTCCTGGCGAAGCTTGCCGGCGTCGCGGCAGCCCTTTTCTCCACCGAGAGACACATAATCTTCGAAGCTCGCGGTTTCAGCCTTAATGAAGCCGCGCTCGAAGTCGGAGTGAATGACGCCCGCAGCCTGCGGCGCTTTCGCGCCCACGGGAATGGTCCAAGCGCGTGTTTCGGTTTCGCCGCTCGTGAAGTAGCTCTGCAGGCCAAGCAGGGCGTAGGCGCTGCGAATAAGGCGAGCGAGGCCGCTTTCGGAAAGACCTAGCTCCTCCATGAACATCTTGGCGTCTTCGGGATCGAGCTCAGCCAAATCGGCTTCCGTCTTAGCGCAAATAGGCACGGGAATCTGGCCATCGATTTCGGGGAGCTCGGCGTTGAGCTGGCCCTCATCGACGTTGGCGATGTAGAGCATGGGCTTGCACGTGAGCAGACACAGGTCTTTGATAGCAGCGAGCTCTTCATCGCTCAGCCCCAGCGTGAGCACGCGATGGCCCTCGTTCAGACCCGCGAGCACCTTCTTGGCGGTCTCGAACTTGAGCATGAGCGACTTATCGCGCTTCGCTTCCTTTTCAAGGCGAGGCAGCGCCTTATCGACCGTGGCGATGTCGGCCAGCACGAGCTCGGTCTTAATGGTTTCGACGTCGCTTTGCGGGTCGACCTTCTTGGAAACGTGCTCGACGTTGGGGTCGCTGAAGAAACGAACGACCTCGCAAATCGCATCGGTCTCGCGAATGTTGGCCAAGAACTTGTTGCCCAGGCCCTCGCCCTGGCTTGCACCGGCAACCAGGCCAGCAATGTCAACGAATTCGACTGTTGCCGGCACGATTTTAGCCGGATGGTCGATTTTCGCGAGTTCATCCAAACGATAATCGGGAACGGGAACCATGCCCGTATTGGGCTCAATGGTGGCAAACGGATAGTTCGCGGCGAACCCGGTTTTCTTGGTAAGGGCGGTGAAAAGCGAAGACTTGCCAACGTTGGGCAGGCCAACAATACCGATAGAAAGCGACATGCGCATCCCCTTCATACTTACTTGCGGCGATAAAACTCATCAATGATAGCAAAACGCCGCGCAACCTGCGTCGTTTTCGACAATTCCCCATTCGATATCGGCATACAGCGCCCGAACCATTCAAATATCGCAATAAGATTCGGCGCTTATGAAAGCGATGCTCCTGCAGAGTCCACCCTCAAGAAAACAAAAAAGAGGCCCGCTCGCCGCGCACCAATCGCCAGATAAGCGAACGGAAACGAAGCAAGCAGGCCCCTTAAGCGAGCGGAAAGCTGATCGGCTACATGCTGAACAGACCCATGGTCTGAGCGACATACGCGATCAGAATAACCACGAGCATCACAGGCGCGATGTATTTAATAACGACCGACCACACATTGGCCAGACGGAAACGAGCCGACACGCGCACCTCGTCGATGAGCGTTTGGGGCTTGATAATCCAGCCCACGAAAACGCAGGTAAGAAGCGCAGCGATAGGCATCATCACCGAGTTGGAGATGAAGTCGAGCAAATCGAGAATGCTCGAGCCCTCGCCCATCGGCTGAATGAACGACAGCGAGCTGTAGCCCAGGTTCACGAGCACGCCCATGAGCGTCACGTACACGATAGTCACGATAAGCGAGCGCTTGCGAGACCAGCCAGCGCCGTCGGAAATAATAGACGTGCAGGTTTCAACGAGCGAAAGCGAGCTCGTAAGAGCCGCGAACAAAACGAGCACGAAGAACACGACACCGATGATAGTCGCTGCGCCGCCAAGGTTTTCGAACACCTGAGGCAGAATGATGAACATAAGCGACGGGCCGGAGTTCTGAGCCACAGCATCGCCCGAACCAAGCGCGGCAAACGTAGCGGGAACGATCATGAGACCCGCGAGCAGTGAAACGCCGAATGTGGTGCCCGCGATTTG
>NZ_CDRRGL010000068.1:0-10219 GCF_977041755.1 Slackia sp. | reverse complement strand
CGTGGAGTACGACCGAAGCAACCCGCGCCCGACGGTGCTCATCGTGGGCGAATACCTGCTCAACTTCCACCCTGGCGCTAATCGCGACATTGAGGCGTATCTTGAACGGAACGGCTTCGAGATTATCGAGGCGCGCATGACCGACGTGATTCGCAAAACGTATTTCTACCAAGATGCCCAGTCTCGTGAATTCCATGTGACCAGGCCTGCTGCGAACGTTGCCTTCAATCGCGTGGCAAACGCGCTTTTCGAGCATGCGCATGATGTGTGCGACCGCATTGGCAAAGCGCACCCACTCTATGAGTCGCCATGCCGCATGGGCGATCTCGTGCAGGCAAGCGACCCAATCATCCATCACACCTTCGACGCCGGGGAAGGCGTGCTCATCGCCGCCGAGATTTTGCATCAGGCGCAGCATGGCTGCAATTCTTTCGTCATCTTGCAGCCGTTTGGCTGCCTGCCCAACCACGTCGTGGGGCGCGGCATCGTCAAGCAGCTCAAGGAACGCTATCCGCATGCGAATATTTTGCCGCTCGATTACGACCCCGATGTGAGCTTCGCCAATATCGAGAACAGGCTGCAAATGCTTGTGATGAGCGCTCGCGCTGGCCAGGCGGCGCATGGCGACTGCCCGAAGGAGGTATGTCGTGGCTAGGCCGAAAAAAGACACCGAACTATGCGCGGAACGACGCATTCTCGATGCGTTTTGGCATGTGCTCGAATCTACGCCGCTGCGTTGCGTTTCCGTTCGAACCGTCGCTCAGACGGCCGAAGTGAACCGCGGCACGTTCTATTACCACTTCAAAAGCGTCGACGCCCTTGTCGACAGGGCGATAGAAAGCGAGCTGCTCGAACGGCATTCCATCGTGCATGAAGTGCTGCTTATGACAACGGGCGAAATCGATCGCATGCCGCTCGATAGCATGCAAAGGCATATCGAACGCACCGTGTTGCTTGTGCGCCAGGGTGGCGGCGAGCATGTAATGAACGTGGTGTTCGACATATTCAGGAATATTTGGCGCGCCGTGCTCTGCCCCAATGGCGAGGCGCTGAGCCCTCAGGTCGAGATGCTTATTCGCTACAACGTGCATGGCATTTTGGGGCTGTACTCCTCGTTGGCGCAAAGTGAAGACGGCTTCCCATCGGAAGAGGCGCTGGAGTTTCAGAGATGGAATGCCCGGCGAACGCTTGGAGATATGTGCGCATTGCAGGGAATGGAGCAAGGCGTTGTGCTCGATAGACTTCTGGCGGCGTTGAGCATGGAGGGGTGCGTTGCGGGCGGGCGCGGGCCGAAATCGGAGCGTGCTACCCAACGTGGATAAAGGCACCGATGAATTGCGCGGGTAGGCGTCGTGATGGGTTCTGCGGGCGGGTTCGATGGGTCTTGCGGGCAGGCATAGATTTACGGGCGGCCGTCGATGCATCTTGTGGGCGCTTCAACCGTTTTCGTTCGCGCATTTCGACATGAATCAGGGGCGTTTAGCCACGAAGGGTCGCGAGCTGCGGATATATTGACATAGTCTCGAACTTCGCTTGCATGGCGTCATCGCCGTAATGCTGCGCGAAGAATTGCTGGAGGGCGCTTTCGGGCTCAAGGCCGTTCAGGCGATACATCCAACAGTCGAGGGCGAGCATAGTTGTGGCAGCATCGGCGAGAAAGAAAATAAGCAGCGCCCAGGCAAGGGGTTCGCGCCAGGCGCGCGGTACCGCTTTCGAGGCTTCTTTCAGCACGGGGGCGGCGAGCTTTACCCACGCAAGGCCCGCAAGTCCCCATACGAGCGCGATTCCCAGGCATGTCTTTCCGCCTATATTGAAGGGTTGGTCGATATAGCTCCAGGCCACAATGCCGAAAGCGCTTTCCCAAAACCACGCGGCGAAATATTCGAACGCCGCGCCGAATGCGGCCGACACCGCATAGATGCCAAGCGGCGAGGCGTTCTCGAAGCGGTGCAGCGCAAGCGTGATGAGCACGCCGCCTACGCCGTAAATTGGCGAGAACGGCCCCCAAATGAAGCCGACGCGGCTTTCCCAACGGCCATCGACGAAATAGCTCACGATGGTTTCGAGGATGAGCCCCAAGATGCTGCACACTGTAAAAACGAATACGAGGTAATACAAAGTAAGGGGCTCGCGCGCCCCTTTTTCGTGTGCTGGTATGGCCGTTGTCGATAATTGCATTGGCTTATTATCCCGCGCGTTTCTCTGGTGAGCGGAAAATGTTGGCTCCGTTGCCGAATTGCTACTTGCTCAAGCGCGTGTTCGCGGGGCGTTGCGGTGCGAATCAACGCTCGGAAGCGGGAGAACGGCATGGGCTTTGAGGGGAAACTGCGGGGGTTTGCGCGGAAAATGCCGCGGTTTCGCGCGGAAATGCACAGGGGCTTCACGTGCTTCGCGCAGGGAAGTGGGAGGAAAACGGCGGGAATCGGGCGGCAGTTGGGCAAGGAACCGCCAAGGTTTGCATGCCATGCTTGTTTGCATGGTTCTTCTTCGTCATAAGGGGCAGCTATGCGCAGCGAAATACCTTTTTCGGGCGGTCGGGGCGGTGGCAGCGTGCGTCGTGCGATCAATCGCCTCATGCCAAGCGCTCCAGCGAAAATCGGCGCCGTGGCGCTCGTGGTTCTTGTTGTTGCGGGGGTTGGATGGGCGGCGTTTTCCAGCATGCGTGCTCCAGCGTTTGAAGTGCATGCCGACGAAGCCGTCGCGCCAAGCTCGTCCGAGCCTGAAGCGGTTGAAGTAAAGGCCCAGGTGTATGTGTACGTGACGGGCGCGGTGGCAAACCCTGGAGTGTATTCGTTGGATGAGGGTTTGCGCGTGTGTGATGCTGTTGAGGCGGCGGGCGGGCTTACCGAAGATGCCGACGCTTCAACGGTAAATCTGGCGCGGGTGCTTTCTGACGGCGAGCATATCGCCCTGCCCACGAAGGCCGAGGTTGAAACGGCTTTGGCGCAGGGGTCCGCGGGCGGAGCGGCGGCGGCGTCATCGCTCGTGAACATCAATACGGCCGATGCATCGGCGCTCGAAACGCTTTCCGGCGTGGGTTCCGCGACGGCCCAGGCGATTATTTCCGATCGCGAGCAAAACGGTCCGTTTTCAACGATCGAAGACCTTATGCGCGTCGATGGCATCGGCGAGAAGAAGTTCGCAAAGCTCAAAGATTCAATTTGCGTATGAAACGGGCTATGTTGCATGGCGTGAAGGCCTTGGGGCGCGTTGGGCGAGCAAGCAATACCGCCAATGCCGCCTTGCTCGGGGAGGGCTTGGTGGAAGGCCCAACCGATCGAGCGACTCCTCGATTTCCGCGGCGCCCATCTTTGCCCGTTTCGCTTGTTGTTGCGGTTATCGCTTGGGTGTCGCTTGCGGCGTGGCAGGCGCTTGCGATTGCGGGCGGCTATGTAACGCGTGATGTGCCACGGGGCCTTGAGTCGGGGGAATATGTGCTTGAGGTGGTGGAAGACGCCAAACTCGGTTCGTACGGCTATTCCATGCATGCGCGCGTGCTTGATGCGAACGGCGTTGCCCGCGACGTGCTGGCGACATATGGCGACGCCGATATAGAAGGCGACGCGCGCCTGTTCGCCCGGCAACGAGTTGTGGCGAGCGTATCGTTTTCGGAATTTTCCGAAGCATCGTTTTCTCGATATGCCTCAAAGGGGCTTTGCGCGCGTGCGAAATTAACGCAGGCCACGATTGTCGACGGCGTGGGCCCTATCTCGTTTGTTGTATCGGCGCGCTGTTTCGCCCGCGACGTGTTTGACGAGTTTGAAGGGCGCGGGGCGGCGCTCGTGAGGGCGATTGTGATAGGCGATAGAAGCAAGCTCGAAGAGGACGGCCTGTACGACGATGTGAAAACGGTAGGCTTGGCACATATGGTCGCCGTCTCGGGAGCACATCTTTCGGTGGTTGCGGCGCTTGCGGGCGCCTTGCTTGCACGAGCACGCATGCCGCGCGTGGCGCTTTCGATTGCGTTGTGCCTGTTCTATTGCGCCTATGCGGCGTTCACGGGATTCTCGGCGCCTGTCATTCGCGCGGCGCTCATGGCGGCTGTGGTGGTGAGCGCGATTTGGGGCGCTCGCCGTTCGTCGTCGCTTGCGGCGCTCGGGGTATGCGTATGCGTTTTGCTTGCTGCGCATCCAGCGAATGCGCTGTCGTTGTCATTTTTCCTTTCAGCTGCATCGACTTTGGGAATCGTGGTGCTTGCGCCCCTCATGCAGGCGTGGTTTGAAGTTGCATTTGGGCGGCGGGCAGAAACGCTGTGCCAGACGTGCGCGCTTACGACGGCGGCGAATATCCCCATCGCGCCCGTTACGGCATGCGTGTTTTCACGCGTGCCGCTCATGTCGCCTTTGGCGAATATGATTGCGGCGCCCCTGTTCACGGTTTTCATTGCAGGTGGTCTTGTCGGGCTGGGGCTTACCGCTTTGTATGCGCCGGCGGGAAAGGCGATTCTTGCGGCGATCATCGCCTTGGCCCAGGCGTTGTCCGCCTTCTTGGCGGCGCTTGCGCGCGTTCCCTTCGCGTCTCTTCCATGTTCGGCCGACATGTGGGTTGTTGTCACCCTTTCCGCATTGGCGTTTGTGGGCCTGTGGGCCATATGGCCCCGTCCAACGCGAGCGCGTGCAGTGGGGGTTGCGGCCGCTACGGCGCTTGTGGTGGTGGCGTGCGTTGGGGTGGCTCCATTGCTCGAGCCCGACGAAATCGTCGCGCTCAATGTGGGGCAGGGCGATGCGATTCTGGTGAAAAGCGAAGGGGCTTCGCTTTTGGTTGACACGGGCAATCAGGATGCGATGCTCGCGGCGGCGCTCGCTCGAACGCATACGCCGCATCTTTCAGGTGTCGCGATTAGCCACCACGACGACGACCACTGCGCTTCGCTTGACTCTCTTGCGTCCACCATTGTCGGGTCGTGCGTGTACGTCGCGCGAGAAACGTATGCGTGTCCATGCGATGGTTGCGCCGATTTGCTCGCGCAAGCGCGCAACATTTCGGGGCGCCAGGCTGTGGGGCTTGACGTGGGTGATGAGCTACGCGTGGGAAGGTTTACATGCCGCGTAGTGTGGCCCCGGGCTTTTTCGGATGCGGGTGGCAATGCCGACAGCCTGTGTTTGCTTGTGAGCTACGAAAGCGAGGCGGGGCCGCTTACCGCACTGCTCACGGGCGATGCTGAGGCCGAACAGATTGAGAAAATGGTCCAAAGCGGCGGCACGGGCTCTTCGGAGGCGGTGGCCGTGAATGTGCTGAAGGCGGGCCACCATGGCAGCAAGGCTGGAATGACGCCAAAGCTCGCCCAGGGGCTTTCGGCAAACATCGCCCTTGTGAGCTGCGGAGCGAATAATCGTTACGGGCATCCAGCTCAAGCGACGATTGACGCTCTTGAGACTGCTGGGACGCGCGTCTTTCGAACCGATGAGCTGGGCGATATCGCCTGCGTGTTTTCCCGAGAGGGAATTGAGGTGCGGTCTCAGTATGCGAGCGGGGTTGCCTTAGAATAAGCAGTCGGAAAAGATGGAAGATCGAGGAGTCAGAAGGCTATGGCCGAAGTGAACTTGCTGCCGGCGTATTTGATTAACGGCGAAGACCAGCTTAAGCGCGAAACCGTGCTTAAGCGCTTGCGTTCGCGCCTTGAAGCGATGGGCGACCTCGATTTCAACTGCGATACGTTCGACGGCAAAGATGCATTGGGCGGCGATATCGTGGCTGCGTGCAACACCATGCCCTTCGGCATCGACAAACGCCTCGTTATCGTGCGAAATGCCGACGATTTGAAGAAAGCCGATTCTGAAGCGCTCGTCGCGTATCTCGCATCGCCAGCCGATTTCACGGTGCTGGCGCTGCTCGCGAATAAGCTTGCGAAAAACACGCGCCTCTATAAGGCTGCGGCGGCGGTTGGCCCTAAGGCGGTCATCGATTGCGCGCCGCGCAAGGCATACGAATTGCCGTCCCAGGTGCGCGCCATGGCGACATCGCATGGCATCGCCATGACCGATTCGGCCGCGAAGCTTTTGGTCGAGCTTGTGGGCGAAGACACGGTACATCTCGATGCCGAGTTGAAGAAAATCGCGCTCGCTCACGCGGGCGCTCAGCCCGTTGCGCCCGAAGAGGTGTCGGCGCTTGTCACGCGCACTTCGCAGGCGAAGCCATGGGATTTCACCACGCCATTCACGCAGCGAAATGTTGCCGAATGCGTACGCGTGCGCGCGAAGCTCGGCGATACCTCGGCGTATGCGCTTATCGGCTTTTGCGTGAGCTCGTTGCGCGAAATGCTCACGTGCCATGCGCTTGCGGCTCGCGGGCAAAGCGGCCCTGGGCCTTTGGCGAAGCAGCTGAAGATGCCCGATTGGAAAGCGAAGAAGGTGGCGGCTGCAGCGCGTTTATGGTCTGCTGCGGAGCTTCGCGCAGCCCTTTCGAGTGCCCGTGATTGCGAACGCGCGATGAAAAGCGGCGCCGATGCCGAGGGCGTGTTCTTCGATTGGGCCATTTCGACCTGCGCGAAGAAGTAGGCCGGCATCGTGTGAAATCAAGGGGCCGTCTCGCTCTGTGGCCTTGGATACCTGCTAAATGCTCGCAGCGTTTAGCAGGTGGATTGTGGCGCCCGTCAACCGTGTTGAATGCTCGTAGCGTTTAACAGCCTGATTGCCGCGCTTGCCGGTCGAAGGGCTTCGCTTTCACATAGGGTCTCGTCGTGCTGCAAGCTCCTCTTCTAGACGCCTGTTAAACGCTACGAGCATTTAACATATTCAACAGGTGCGTCGGCATGCGGTTCGGCGAAGGTCTATTCCTCGCTGCTTTCGTCGTTGTTGTAGGCTTTGATGCGGCGTTCGAGGGCCGCTTTCAAATCGTCAATGCCTGAGCCGTTGGCCGAAGAGATGGGGATGATTTCCACCTCATCGCGCGAGAAGCCCAGCTGGCGGCGCAGCGCGGCAATTGACTGCGCACACTTGTTCTTCGAAAGTTTGTCGGCTTTCGTGCATACAATCATGAACGGCAGCTCTGCGGCAATCAAGAACTCGATCATATTCACGTCGAGCGCAGTTGCGGGGTGGCGAATATCGATGAGCGAGACCACGCAGCAAAATTCGCGGTCTTGGTTGTAATAGCCTTCGATCATTTCGCGCCATCGGGCTTTTTCTGACTTCGAAACTTGCGCGAAGCCATAGCCCGGCAAATCGACGAAGTCGGCCCATTCGGCCTCGAAGAAATTGATAGTCGACGTTTTGCCCGGCGTGGCTGAAACCTTCGCAAGCTTTTTGCGATTGAACAGTTTGTTCATAAGCGACGACTTGCCAACGTTTGAGCGGCCGACGAAAGAAACTTCGGCGCGCGTTGAAGGGGGCAGCTGCTTAGAAGTGCCATAGGCTGCGGTGAATTTCACGTTGTGGTAGTTCATCGTTTTAGACATGCGATCTCCTTGTTGGTAACGCTGCCCATACTACCGTATGAAGCCGCGTTTTTCGCACGGTTGCGCTTTTTCGCCCACATTCGGCATAAATTCTTTGACGTGGGCTTGACGAGCGCTTATAGTTTCACATTGCCTTGTTGCATGGGCCAGGCCGCAGTCCACCGGTCGAAGCGCCGCTTACAGGTTTCCAGCACACGTGAAACCGGCGCGGGTTGCCATGCAAAGGGTAGCGAAGCGGCAAATCCGCACGTCGAAGCAACTGAGTGCTGAAGGTGCATCGATTCGCTGGTACGGGACCATTTCTAATTAACCGGAGGAAACAGTGGCTAACATCAAATCTCAGAAGAAGCGCATCATCACCGCCGAGAAGGCTCGCAAGCGCAACCAGGCTGTCAAAAGCGAGCTGAAGACCGCCGTTCGCGCGGTCCGCGAGGCTGTCGCTGCCGGCAACGGCGTTGAGGCTTACACCAAGGCTCAGCATGCTTGCCGTCTGCTCGACAAGGCTGCTTCCAAGGGCATCATCCACAAGAACCAGGCTTCCAACCGCAAGTCTGGCGTCATGGCTCTCGCCAACACCGTGGTGACCGCGGAAGACATCGCTGCTGCGCCGAAGCGCGAGAAGAAGGTTGCTGCCCCCAAGGGTGGCACCAAGAAGGCCGCCGCTAAGGCTGCCAAGAAGGAAGCTTACAAGGCTGCCGACGCCGAGAAGGCAAAGCGCCGCGAGGCTACCCTGAAGGCCGAGAAGAAGGCTCACGACGCCAAGGCCAAGGCCGAGGCTGAAGCCGCTGCCGCCGAGGCTGCCGAGGCCACCGAGGAGTAAATCCTCGACAATCAACGCCGGGCCACAGCGCGGCGTTACGTTACTGAAAAGGGCCCGCGGAAGTGGGCCCTTTCCGCTATAGAGACCAGGAGCGCTGCAACTATATGAGCACCGATCCCAAGTTCATTCGCAATTTCAGCATCATCGCCCATATCGACCATGGCAAGTCGACGCTTTCCGACCGCATTCTCGAGCTTACCGGCACGGTATCCCAGCGCGACATGGAAGAGCAGCTGCTCGATACCATGGATATCGAGCGCGAGCGTGGTATTACCATCAAGAGCCAGGCTGTGCGCGTCGCCTATACCGCCGACGATGGCCAGGAGTACCAGTTCAACCTTATTGACACCCCGGGCCACGTCGACTTCACCTATGAAGTGAGCCGAAGCCTTGCGGCGTGCGAAGGCGCGGTGCTCGTGGTTGACGCCACGCAGGGCGTTGAGGCTCAAACGGTCGCCAATGCCATGATGGCCATGAACGCCGACCTCGAGATTATTCCACTCATCAACAAAATCGACCTTCCCTCAGCCGAGCCCGAGCGCGTGAAGGGCGAGATTGAAGATGGCCTGG
Source organism: Slackia sp. (assembly GCF_977041755.1). Classification (NCBI taxonomy): domain Bacteria; kingdom Bacillati; phylum Actinomycetota; class Coriobacteriia; order Eggerthellales; family Eggerthellaceae; genus Slackia; species Slackia sp. Next base: position 1,433 of record NZ_CDRRGL010000068.1, on the reverse strand, counting down.
CAATCGTTGCCGATGACGCGATTTTGGCGAGCGGCAAAACGGGCGTCGGCGTGAAAGACCTGCTCGAGGCCGTGGTGCACCTTATTCCGTCGCCCGAAGGCAATGCCGAAGGCCCGCTGCGCGCGCTTATTTTCGACTCGTATTTCGATCCGTATCGCGGTGTGGTCGCGCTGGTTCGCGTGGTCGACGGCTCCATCAAGAAGGGCGACGAGGTGCGCCTTGTGAACGCCGGCACCGAGATTCTTGTGGAAGAAGTTGGTGCGCGCCATCCAAAAGAGGTTGCGCTTCCAAACCTTTCGGTGGGCGAAGTCGGGTACCTGGTCACGGGCCTGAAAGACGTATCCCAGGTTCGCGTGGGCGATACCATCACCTCGAGGGTCGGCGGCGTGACCGAACCCTTGCCGGGCTATCGCGAGGCGAAACCCATGGTATACACGGGCTTGTTCCCCATCGAAAGCGACCAGTTCGAGGCGCTCAAAGAGGCCCTCGAGAAGCTGTCGCTGAACGACCCCGCCCTTGAATGGGAGATGGAGAACAGCCATGCGCTGGGCTTTGGCTTCCGCGTGGGATTCTTGGGTCTTCTGCATATGGAGGTCATCAAGGAGCGCCTGGAGCGAGAATTCGGCCTTGACCTTATCGCCACCGCTCCGAGCGTTGAATACCACGTGTACAAGACCAACAAAGAAATGGTGAGCGTGCATTCGCCGCAAGATATGCCCGACCCTTCGGAAATCGACCACATCGAAGAGCCGTATCTGCGTGCGACGATCATGATTCCGCCCGATTACGTGGGCGCGGTCATGGAGCTTACCGTGGCGCACCGCGGCACGTTCAAGACCATGAACTACATTTCGCCCACGACGGTGGAGCAGATTTGGGAGATTCCCTCGAGTGAGCTCATTCTCGACTATTTCGATCAGCTGAAGAGTCGCACGAAGGGCTACGCAAGCCTCGACTACGAGTTCGACGAATATAAGCCGGGCTCTTTGCAGAAACTCGACATTCTGCTTTCCGGCAAGCCGATCGATGCCCTGTCGTTCATCGTACACAAAGACAAGGCGTACGACCGCGGGCGCGTGCTGTGCGAAAAGTTGAAAGACATCATTCCGCAGCAGATGTTCGAGGTGCCTATCCAGGCGGCCGTCGGCGGCCGCGTGCTTGCTCGTCAAACGGTACGCGCGAAGCGCAAGGACGTTTTGGCGAAGTGCTACGGCGGCGACATCTCGCGTAAGCGTAAACTGCTCGAGAAGCAGAAGGCTGGCAAGAAGCGCATGAAGGCGATTGGCAACGTCGAAGTGCCGCAGGAAGCCTTCATGGCGATTTTGAAGGTTGACGAATAGCTCTGCCACGCGTCAACCCTAACGCTGCGTGGCGCTTTGAGCCGCCCCTTGCCGTTCAAGCTGCGTGCATGGCCATAAGGCTCATGTGCGCAG
>NZ_CDRRGL010000067.1:0-10334 GCF_977041755.1 Slackia sp. | reverse complement strand
CGACGACTTGCACTGTTGCGATTTGAATGAGACGGGACACCTTGATCATCATTTGAAGCTCGCTCTTAGCTGTGGCCTGCCGTTCGTGAAGGCCATCCAAATGGTGACTATCAATGCGGCGCGCGCGTTCGAGCTGACCGATATCGGCGCGCTGGCGCCGGGCAAGCGCGCCGACATCAATATCGTGTCGGGCGATACGGCAGACGATTTCGGCGTGGTGAGCGTATGGTCGCGTGGCAAGCAGATTGTCGACCATGGCGAAATGCTCGTGCATTACGAAACTGCCCAGCATGACCCATGCCTGTTGAACACGATGACGCTTTTGAATCCCATCACGCCCGACAGTTTCAAGATCGCGGCTCCCGAAGGCGCCACGCGTGTGAAGGCCACCTGCATGGACACGCTGCCGTGGATTCCCATCACCCAGCCGCGCGAGGTGGAGCTTGCCTGCGTCGACGGCTACGTGGCATGCGATGTCGATCAGGACGTGCTTTATATCGCGCAGGTCGAGCGCTATGGCAAGAACGGTAACGTGGGCAAGGCGTTCATGGGCGGCTTCCATATGACGAGCGGCGCCATTGCTTCGTCGGTGGGGCACGACAACCACAACATCATTGTTATGGGCACGAACTTCGAGGACATGTCGATTGCCGTGAACCATCTTGTCGAAATTGGCGGCGGACAGTGCCTCGTCGACGGCGGCGAGATCATTGAATGCGTCGAATATCCCTTGTGCGGCTTGCTTTCCGACCTTTCGTGCGAGGAGCTCGCGGCGAAGAAAAGCGCGTTGAATGCGGCATGCGCCGAGCGCGGTTGTATCATTTCCATCCCGTTTATGTTCCTGTCGTTCATTTGCCTGGCGGCGTTGCCTGCGTGCGCCATTACCGACCATGGGTTCATCAACGTGCTGACGCTGCAAATCGAAGACCCCATCAAGGGCGTCGTGGAATAAAGCGAGGGGTTTCATGTCGAAGGAAGTGAAAAGCGCGTACTACGGCTCGTTTTTCCATGCTCCCGTGTATGGCGAATTCGAGTATTTGGAAGACGCGCTTATCGAAGTTGACGGCGATGGCGTCATCGTACGCGTTGTGACGGGCGACGACCCGTGCAAGTCTGACCTTCTTGAAGCGTATCGCAATCGCGGCATGCTCGTAGAGCTGGGGGAGGGGCGTTTTGGCCTGCCCGGCTTCGTGGATATCCATGTGCATGCGCCGCAATGGCCCCAGGCCGCGCTTGCGCTTGATGAGCCTTTATATTTGTGGCTCGAGCAGCGCACGTTCCCCTTGGAGTCGAAGTTCTCTGATATGGAATTCGCGCGCCGCGTGTACGGCGACCTTGTGGATGCTTTGCTCGCGCGCGGCTCGACGACCACGGTGTATTTGGGAAGCGCGCATTTGGAATCGAGCATTGAGCTCGCGGCGATTTGCGCCGAAAAGGGCCAGCGCGCACTTGTCGGCAAAACGGTCATGGACGACCCCGCCGCGAACCCCGAATATTATCGCGACGCCTCGCCTGCGCAGGCTGTGGGTGACACGGCGACGCTTATTAAGGAAGTCGAAGCCATTGGCCGCGCGAGCAAGCAGGGCATTTGGCCAGTTATCACGCCGCGCTTCATTCCAAGTTGCACCGATGAAGTGCTGCGCGGCCTTGGCGACCTTGCGGCTTCGACGGGCGCCTACGTGCAAACCCACTGCAACGAGGGCCAATGGGAACACGATGTGGTGTTGGAGCGTTTTGGAAAAACCGACCCGTATGCGCTTCGCGATTTCGGCTTGGTGAACGAGCGCACGATCATGGCGCATTGCCCTTACGTCACGGAGAAAGAGGGCGAGATGTTCGCCGAGCTGGGTGTGGCGATTGCCCATTGCCCTATGGCGAATTCGTATTTCTCGAGCGCGGTGGCGCCGGTCCAACGCTTCCGTAAGCAGGGTATTCACGTGGGTCTTGGTACCGATATCTCGGGCGGCTATAGCCCGAGCATGTATGAGAATATTCGACAGGCGGTACTTGTTTCACGCCTCCTTGAAACGGGCGTGAACGCGATGCTGCCGCCTGATGAACGCGGTGGATTGGGCGAGGGTACGCGCGTGTCGATTGTTGAGTCGTTCTGGCTTGCCACGACGGGCGGCGCCGAGGCGCTCGGTTTGCCAACGGGCACGTTCGAGCCGGGTCGCGCGTTCGATATGCAGGTGGTCGATACCAAGCGGCCCGATTGCGACCTTACGGGCTTTGGCGTGTTCGACGCCCCCATTGACCGTTTGGCGCGCATTCTGTATTTGTCGACGCCCGATAACGTGCGCAAGGTCTATGCGCAGGGACGTCTCGTGTGCGACAAGGATGCTCGATAGCACGACGAGGGTGCGAAGTAGCGCGCATGGGCGTTCGATTGTGCGACCGGGATGTGCGGTGGCGAGCTGGCACGGCACGAGCGTCCGATTGCGCGGCAAAGATGCCGAGGGGTGCATAAGAATGCTCGATAACGCAGTGAGGATTGTCGGATAGCTGCATTCGAACGCTCTGATGCGAGGGAGACCCAGGAGATACATAGCTGTCTCCTGGGTCCCTTCTTTTCGGGATGGGTTGTTCGATGTGCCGAATGCTTTGGCTCTTAGCGCATCGTCGGTTTCAAAATACCTGCCTACAGTACGAAGCACACGATGGCTGCGGCGATGGCGCCTGCGACAAAGCCCGCCACGGCACCCGCAATAACGGCTTGTTTGGTTGCGGGGCTTTCGAAAAGCGCCGCAACCTCGTTGCCAGATGCTTCATCGGTCGAAGCTTCGGTTGAATCGCCAGCTTTTTTGAACACTTCGTTGTCTCTTTCGCCTTCGTCATACGCTTCGGACGTTTCGGTGTCGAAATGCGGCTGCGGCTCGGCATGCTCGTCGTGTTTCGAGAAAACGTCGCGCTCGTGATCGCTTTGCGCATCTTCCGCCGCAACGTCGATTGGTTCGTCGAATGCCGCAGGTTCATCGAAAGAGGCGGCTTCGCCGAACAAAGCGGATTCGTCGTCTCGATTTCTAGCGAAGCTGGGGTTGGTGAGCGAACGGCCGGCCGGCGTGATGTCCTCGAAGAAGAACTCGCCGCCTTCTTGCACGCCTTCGATAAAGCCCAAATCGGAGAGCGCGGCATACGCTGCCACGACTGATTCGTCGAACGCTCCTTCTTGACCGGTGGGACACAGTCTCATAAAGGCTGTGAGCATAACATCTTCGCCGTTGTCGGCGGCTTCTGCGAGCGTAAGCAGTTCTTCGTATTCAACGTCGCTCAGCTGTACGCCGTTGTGCATTTTCATGGGTGAACCTCTTCTTCTGGAAACAGCGTCTGATTCTAGCACCTCGGCAGCAAGGGAAAGCGTGCTTTCGAAAAAGGCACAAATGTTCGATTAATCGAGTATGCGCAATGGGTGCGTCCAATTATTAGGCGATGAAGCTCTCCCAATTATCAAGTGAATAAGTGAGCCCGTTTCATAGGCGCATCCACATCCAAGCTGACAATTGCACGCGTAGGCAAAAGGGAACTTGCCTCCTAGATTCGCGCCAGTGACAACTCCGTAACAAATCGGAAATCTTCGTTTGGTATAAAAGCTACTTAACTTGGGACGGATGATATCGGTTTGCCCCAAGAATGCGTGCAAGGGCGATAGCGCGAAGCACTCTGCACGTGAAGAATGCCAGGAGGCATTCGCGGGCGTTTCATTTGGGATGCGCGAGCGAATGTCAAAGGTCGCCACACTGCCTGGTGAAGGGACTTCGCGCTTGAGTCAAGGAGGTTTGGCCATGGCTGAAGAAGTCAAAGAGTCAACCAAAGAAAAGTCCAGCGTTGGACGCGTGCTGCAAATCGGCGGCGCCGTCGTTGGCACGCTTGTCGGTTCCGGCTTTGCATCGGGCCAGGAGGTCATGCAGTACTTTACGGCATACGGCATCCCGGGCGTGTGGGGCGCTGTGCTTACCATGGTGCTGTTCGCCCTTATGTGCGCCGCCGTTACGTATTACGGCTGGAAGTTCGCGAAATCGGAGCACTTCTCCGCATTCCGCCATTACTGCGGCAAGTATTTCGGCACGTTCATGGATATTTTCTCGGTGCTGTTCTGCTTCCTTGTCGGCATTGTCATGACCTCTGGTTCGGGCGCGATGTTCGAGCAGTACTTCGGTATTCCTGCGGTTGTCGGTTCTACGGTTATGGCGCTTATCGCCTTGGGTAGCGCATGGCTTGGTCTGGAAAAGCTGACCAAGGTTCTGGGCTCCACGGCTCCTATCTGCATCGTGTTCCTCGTTGGCGTGTCTCTTGTGACTGCCGCAATGAACTGGGGCAACCTCGCTAATGCCGACGCAATGGTCGCTGCTGCCGACGCTTCGGGCAATGTGCTGCGCGCCGTCGATTTCGCGGCTCCCCTGTGGATCGTCATTATCGTGACTGCCTTGAACTATGTTGCCCACAACATCGTCGCTGGCGTTCCGTTCATTTCCAAGGTTGGCACGCAGGCCAAAAACGGCAAGGAGGCCCTGTGGGGTGGCCTGCTCGGCGGCATTCTGCTGGGCCTGTGCGCGCTTGCGCTGAACTTCGGCATGCTCACCACATACGACCAGGTTTACATGCTTGAGGTTCCTGGCCTTGAGTTCGCCAAGATGCTCAACCCTGTCATGGGCGGAATTTACGCGGCCATTCTCATCATCATGATTTACAACACCATTGTCCCCATGATGATTTCGGTTGCGAACCTGTTTGTAAAAGACGAGAAAGATCCCGTGAAGTACCGCGCGATGCTCATTGCGCTTGCTGTGATCTTCCTCATTGGTGGCCAGTTCAAGTTCTCGGTGCTCATTAACATCATCTATCCATTCGTGGGTTATGTTGGCATCATCTTCATGGTCGTGGTGCTTGTTCAGTTCCTTCGCTGGAAGTGCTTCGGCAAGAAGGAGCCCCAGGAATAAGGCTCGCTTCAGAGCATGAAATCAGGCGCTGGCTTCGGCCGGCGCCTTTTTGGTTGCATGAGAATCTAAGCGAGCGAGCTGGCATGCTAGCAAACGTTGTGGCGACGTGCTGGGAAGTGGCGCAGTGTCGTGTTGACGAGCGGATTGGTTGTGTGCCGACGAGCAATCTGGCAGCATACTGGCAAATGGTTCAGTTGCGCGTTGGCGAATATCGCAGCAAGATGTTGGCTGATCGCGCAGCAACGTGTTGGCGAGCGTCGCAGCTGTGGTGTCCTCGATTGTTTTGCCTGAGGCAACTGGTTATTTTCACGTATTGAGGGAGGGACGTCGTGGAAGGCGTTCTTATAAAAGTTGCCGCGTTCGTGGCTATAATCGTTGCTGGCTATTGCGCTGGGCGATCGAACTCGTTCGGAAAGCGCCCTGGCGAGGTTGTATCGAAAATCGTGTTCACGTTCACGCTGCCGTGCTCGGTGGTGCATGCGTTCGGAAGTGCCCAGTTCACGCCGCAGCTTCTTGTGCTTGTTCCTATTGGGCTTGTGTGCGCGTTCGTTCCGTACGTCGTAGCCGCGATTGTGAGCAGGCGCTGCGAGCGAGGCGACCGAGTCTTCTACATGCTTAACATATGCGGTTTCAACATTGGATGTTTTGCGCTGCCATATGTTCAAGCACTTTTTTCACCGGAAATGGCCGTCGCGGTATGCATGTTCGATGCGGGAAATGCCATGATGATGACAGGTGGCGCCTATGCGTTGACCGGCCTTATAGCGGGAACGGGCAAGGGTCCAATCGAGCAACCTCTGAAATTCGTCGTGAAGCGGCTGTTTAGCTCATTGCCGTTCGATGCGTACCTCATTTTGATCGTACTTGCAGTTTTCGATATCCAAATTCCGCAGCAGGTTGTCGCGTTTACCGAGCCCATTGCGAATGCGAATGCGTTTTGCGCCATGCTTATGCTCGGCCTTATGATTGGCTTTACGTCGGCGGGCGCGAAGCTTAAGAAGGTTGCAATTATTCTTGGGGCGCGTGCGCTGTTTTCAATCGCATTCTGCATGTTGACCCTCGCGTTCTTGCCGTTTGATTTCATGACAAAGCTGGTCGTGTGCATTCTTTTGTGGGCGCCGGCAAGTGCTATGGGGCCTACCTTCACGTTATGGTGTGGCGGTGACGAAAAGCTTGCCGGACTTTCAAACGGCATCACGATTGTGGAGGCTATCGTAGTCGCAACGGCAATCGTGCTCGCGACGGGCGTTGCAGCGTAGACGGGGCGGAAGGCGGGGTATAGCGTGAATTGATGTTCGAAAAGATAAAAACCAAGAGGAGGCCTAATTCTCATTCCTGAACGCCTGGAACGTTGTGAAGGAATGGGAATTAGGCCTCCTCGGTAGGTCGAGCGAACTTCGAAAAAAGCAGTTATTCGGTGGTCGCAGGAGTAGCGTCGGCATTTTCGCGCAGCATGCCGTCGAGGGTGCGCCAAGCGAGTTCAGCGCACTTCACGCGTGCGGGCATGTGGGAAATGTCTTGCAGCTGAGCAGCTTCATCGAGGTCGATTTTATCTTGCTCGGTGAGCTCCTTGCCTTTAATCATGTCGATGAACAGCTGCGAGAGACGCAGTGCCTCTTCGACGGTCTCGCCGGTAATCACGTCGGCCATCATGTCGGCAGAAGCCTGGCTCACGGCGCAGCCATGGCCGGTGAACGCAGCTTCCTCGATAACGCCGTCCTCGACGCGCAACGACAGCGTGAGTTCGTCGCCGCAGCTCGGGTTGATGCCTTCGTGCGTATGCGTGGCACCATCCATCTCGTATTTGTAATCGGGGTGTGCGTTGTGGTCCATCAACGCCGTGGTGTAAATTCCGCTATTCGCCATGGAACATGCTCCAAACTCGATTCAGGCCAGCCACCAGCTTGTCGACGTCGCCCTTGTCGTTGTAGAAGGCGAGCGACGCGCGGCAGCAGGCGAGGTTTTCAACGCCAAGCCAGGTGAGAAGCGGCTGGGCACAATGATGGCCAGCGCGAATGGCGACCTGGTCCATGTCGAGGATACTCGCCACGTCGTGCGGGTGAATGCCGTTCACATTAAAGCTTACGACGCCATGATGCATGTCTGCACCGGGGTGGCCGATGATGGTAACGAAGTCGAGCTTGCCGAGCTCTTCCATGCAATAGGCTACAAGGGCTTTCTCGCGGGCTTCGATAACATTGATGCCCACCGATTCGACGTAGGCGACGGCTGCGGCGGTGGCGTAGATGCCTGCCGCGTCTTGCGTGCCCGCCTCGAACTTCTCGGGGACAGGCGCCCAGGTGGCGTCTTGCTCGGTCACGTTGTCGATCATTTCGCCGCCGGTAAGGAAGGGCGGCATGGCGTTGAGCAGTTCGTCTTTGCCCCACAGCACGCCCATGCCGAAGGGGCCAAAGAGCTTGTGCGCCGAGAACGCCAGGAAGTCGCAGCCGATTTCGGTTACGTCGACCTTCACGTGCGGCACCGACTGGGCGCCGTCGACCACGAAGTAGCCGCCCTGCTCATGCACGCGGCGACCGAGTTCCTTGACGGGGTTTTCGATGCCCAAAACATTGGACACGTGCACGCACGAGAGAATCTTCGTCTTCGGGCCGATTTTCGCATCCATTTCTTCGGGCGTGATAATGCCGTTCTCATCGGGGTAGAGGTACACGAGCTTCGCGCCCGCCGCGCGACAGGCTTGCTGCCACGGGATGAGGTTCGAGTGGTGCTCCATGATGGTGATGCACACTTCATCGCCCGGCTCAAGAACCGTCGGAGCGAACGCCTTGGCGACGATGTTGAGCGCCTCGCTCGCGTTGCGGCACATTACGACATCTTGGGCCTTGGGAGCGCCGATGAACCTCGCAACGCGGTTGCGTGCCACATCGATTGCTTCGGTTGCTTCGACGGATAGGCGGTAAAGGCCTCGTAGTGCGTTCGCGTTCATTTCCTCGTAGAAGCGGCGCTGAGCGTCGAGCACGGTTTTCGGGCGCTGCGCGGTTGCGGCGCTGTCGAGGAACGCGAGGTCAGGATGGTTGGCGAGCAGCGGGAAGTCGCGCTTGTAGGGGTTTTCGGCGATGTTGGCCGCGCACACGATATCGGGAGCGGTGGCCGAAGTCGCCGCGGCGTGGGCGGCATCGGCGATGGCGCAGGCGCTCGCGGCGGTGTTGGTGGTTTCAGTCATAAGCGTGAGCCTCGAATCTATTCGGCTTCGTCGAATTGGGCGGGAACGCCAATTTCGGCTGCGAGTTTCGCAATTGCCTGGCGCGTGTAGGCGTCGGGCGTGGTAATCGCGGCATCTTCAAACGTTGCGGTGGCGAACAGGCGCTCGGCGGCTTCTTGCGAAATGCCGCGGCTCATGAGGTAGTTGAGTTGTTCGGGGCGCATGTGGCCAATGGTAGCGCCGTGGTTGCCCGCGACGTCGTCTTCGCTGCACAGGATAATGGGAATCGACTTGTTCTTCACGCGCTCGTCGGCGAGGATGACCGATTCGGTTTCGGTGCCTTCCGCGCCCGCGCAGCCGCATGCCAAATCAATGGTGCCGCGAAGGATTTTCGTGCACTCGTCGGTGAGCACGCCTTGCGCGTCCATGAGGCATGTGGTTTTTTCACCGCGGTGGCGCAGTAGGTAATTGAAGTCGATCGCTTCTTTGCCATGGCCCACATAGCGCGTGGTCACGTGCACGTCGGAGCGCTTGCCCGACAGGTTGCCGGCCAGGCCCACAAACGATTTGCCTGCGCCGAGCACGGTGTGGCGCACCGTGATGCGTGCGTCGTCGTCGAGGAACAGCGCAGTGTCGTCCATGGTGGTAAAGCCGTCGCTGGCGGCATGCACGGTTTGAATGTCTACGTGCGCGTCGGCATCGGCAAATACGCCGAGCGTGGAGCCGATGACGCCTTCGCCCGCCTCCGGGGCGTCGAAACACACGAGCACCTGGGCGCTCGCGCCTTCTTCGACGACAACGTCGAGGGAAGCGACGCTTGCGGCGGCGTTTTTGCCATGCGCGTGCACGACGATGGGCTCGGCAAGTGCGGTACCAGCGGGAACACGCACGGCACGCGTTTTGGCTGCGTGCGCGGCGAGCCACTCGCCTGCGGTGCGGCCCATGCCATGCTCGAAGGCCTGAGGCATGTCGCGCGTGACGGGCGATGTTGCGGCCAAATCGAGGTTCACTTCGCCGCCGTTGAGAATCTCGTCGTCGGGCTGGGTGTTATTCTGGGTTTTCGCCTGTTCGGGGCGCGTAGCCCACGCGGCAAGCGCAGCGGTGGCAAATGCGCCGAACTCGGCTTCTTGCGCGCCTTCGGGCACGTGAATCTCGATACCGTCGGCAATGGAGTCGACAACGTCGACTTCCGCTTCGTTCATATCCAAGCGATGCCAGGTGGGGGAGATGAGCGCGTTGGCGCGCAGGGTCGTCGTGGTGGTTTCGACCATTATCCAATCGCCCCTTCCATTTCGAGTTTGATGAGGTTGTTCATTTCGACTGCGTATTCGAGCGGCAGCTCTTTGCTCACGGGGTCGGCAAAGCCGTTGACGACCATGGTGCGCGCTTCTTCTTCGGAAATACCGCGGCTCATAAGGTAGAACACGGTGTCGTCGGAGATGCGGCCGATGGTGGCCTCGTGGCCCACGTCGACGTTCTTGCAGCGAATGTCCATTGCGGGAATGGTGTCGGAGCGGCTGTCGGCATCGAGCATGAGCGATTGGCAGCTTACCGATGCGGCGGAGTTCTCGGCCTTCTCGGTTGCCACGACGCTCGAGCGGAACGTGGACACGCCGCCGCCCTTCGAAATCGACTTCGTTTCAATCGCGGCGCTCGTGTCGGGTGCGGCGAGCACGACTTTGCAGCCGGTATCGAGGTTTTGGCCCTGGCCGGCGAACGTAATGCCCGTGAAAGTGCAGGTCGACTTGCGTCCGGAAAGAATAGACATGGGATAGAGGTAGCCTACATGGCTGCCGAAGCTGCCCGAAACCCATTCGATTGATCCGCCCTCGTCGCATACCGAGCGTTTCGTGTTCAGGTTGTACATGTTCTTCGACCAGTTCTCGATGGTCGAATAGCGCAGGTGCGCGTTTTTGCCAACGAACAGCTCAACGGCGCCTGCGTGCAAGTTCGCCACGTTGTATTTCGGGGCCGAGCAGCCTTCGATGAAGTGCAGATCGGCGCCATCCTCTACAATGATGAGCGTGTGCTCGAACTGGCCTGCGCCCTTCGCATTCAGGCGGAAGTAACTCTGCAGCGGGAAGTCGAGCTTGGTGTCTTTCGGCACGTACACGAAGCTGCCGCCCGACCACACGGCGCCGTGGAGCGCTGCGAATTTATGGTCGGTGGGCGGAATGAGCGTCATGAACTTCTCGCGAATGAGCGGCTCCCACTTGGGGTCGTGCAAGGCTTCTTCA
>NZ_CDRRGL010000066.1:0-10344 GCF_977041755.1 Slackia sp. | reverse complement strand
TCGAAACCGGTTGCGCAGCCGCGTGGCCGGTTTTTTGCTATCATGGGGCAGTTTTCTGGGGAGAAGCTATAAGGGAGGCGCGCATGTCGGTTGCGCAGGCGAGGGGCATTGTCAAAGGCTTGAAGTGGCATCACTTGGGCTTCTGCTTCTTTTGGGCAGTCACGTTCGTCGCGCTGCTGGCTCCTGCCGATGAGTTCGCGTTTGTAAGCACAGGATTTTCCGTGGGCAAGCAGATTTCGACCATCGCTGCCGTCGTCGTGGCGGCGACGCTCTCGGTTCGCCGCGGCAGCAAGGCGTTTTCTCCCGAGTCGGCGTATATCGCGGGCATCGCCCTGTCGGCTGGGTCTCTTTTGTATTACCTCGCATTCTTTCTGGCCGATTTCTCGGTTGCCTCGGTCACAATTGCATCGGTGCTGGTGGGAGCTTCGCAGGGCGCGTTTTTTGTGATGTGGCAGAGCTTCTATGCGTCAGAAGGCACCTCGCGCACCACGGTCTACATTCCTCTTTCGGCGCTGTGCTCGGTTGTGCTGTGCATCGCCATCGGTTTCTTGCCAACGGAATGGCTCGTGGTTTGCGGCGTCATCGTTTTGCCCGCGCTCGGCGCGTGGACCTTGCGCAAAAGCCTTGCCGAGGTCGCTCCCTATGAAGCGGAAGCGCTCACTCGCGAGCGTCGTCGCATGTTGCTGCGCGACATGGGACGTCCGGTGTTCTGCGTGTGCGCCATCGGTTTCGTGTGGAAGATGATCGGCTACGTGGTTCCGCAGGGCAATCTTGGCTCTTTCGAGGGCATCATGCTTGGCATGAGCTGCGCTACGCTCGTGGTTGCGGCCATCGAGCTGTTCACTGAGCGCGGCTTCGACATGCTGCGCGTATATCAGGTCCTCTTTCCGCTCATTACTGGCGTGTTCCTGCTGCCCACGTTCTTTGGCATTGGGTGGCTTGGCGCGGTTTCGGTATTCACCATGTTCGGTTTCGAGGTGGTGAATCTGTTGTTGCTCATCACCTGCGCTGCGTACGCAAGCCGCAAGGCAATCGATTCGTCGCTCGTGTACGCGCTGTGCGTGGCGCCGACGCTCGTGAGCTTGCTTTTGGGCGATACGGTGGGGCAGGTTGCCGCTGCGCATACGGTGCTCGATTTCACGCTCGTGGTCGATGTGCTGTTCGTGTGCGTGTACGTGCTTACGGCGGCGCTCTTTTTGGCGTCGCTTGGCCGCAACAGGAGCGATGTGCGCCGCTCGATAACCGCGGCCCCTCAGGCAAGTGTGGGCGAATGCGATTTCGGGGAAGCCCTTGCGAAAAACGCCGCTCGGGCGAAATCCGAGGAATCCCTGGTTCAAGACGCGTGCGCGGCCGAAGAAGAACCGTGCGTTCAGAAGGCACTGTCGAGCGAAGGCGAATCGCGTGATGCTCAATGGTGTGAAGAAAAGCCCTCGCCCGCCCTTCACCGCTCAAACGACGCCGACCCCATGGCGCCAACCGGCGAGTCGTCCGACTCTCTCGAAGAACGTCTTTCTTCGCTTAACCTCATTGACCCGCTTTCTGCTCGCGAGTGCGAGGTCGCCGATTTGATGCGGCACGGAAACACCGTTGCGGCTATTGCTCGCCGTCTCTACATTTCGGAAAACACGGTGCGTGGGCATACGAAAAGCATCTATCGCAAACTCGGAATCCACTCGAAGCAAGAGCTCATCGACCTTTTAAATTAGCCCGCCTTCGGTCTTCCTTGCCGCCTTCCCTATCCAAAAATACCAACCCATCTTGGCGAAACGAGATGGGTTGCCTTGTTTTTCAACCCAGGATTCCATGGGTTACTGCCTCGGAAATTCGAGGGAAAACAAGCTTCTCACCAGGTGGAACAATAAAACAACCCATAATATGTGGTGCGTTGCGCCCCGTCTCGCCTCTATAGTGGCGCCATCGCATCCAGGGAGGGTGCAGATGCAAGCGCCGGGGAGGGCGCGCTTCTACAAAAGCCATGAAATTCGCCTGCGCGGCCTTGGGTCTGCGCGGCTTGCTATGGCGTTCGGGGCGGTCTCTTCGACGCGGCATCCCAAGGGATTCCATTAGGAGGGAACCATGGAAGAATTGAAGAAGGGCATTTCTCGCCGCAACCTGCTCAAGGGCGCAACGCTTTCTGCCGCGGGCGTGGCGGCGCTCGGCATGTTTGGCTGCAGCCCGGCGGGCGGCTCGTCGAGCTCGAGCAGCAAGGCCGACGCTGCTGGCGAATCGAAGCACACGTGGGAGGTTGCCCCCGAGGCTATCACCGATATCGCCGAAACCGTCGAGACCGAAGTGCTCGTTATTGGCGCCGGCTATTCGGGAACTTGCTGCGCTCTGAACGCCGCGCAGAATGGCACCAAGGTCACCTTGGTTGAGAAAGACGGCGTGCCCAACGGCCACGGCGTTGGCGGTACGGGCGCCATCGCGTCGAAGGCGCTCGACGCGCTCGACATCCATTTTGACAAGTCCATCGAAATGGAGCGCTGGGTCTCCACCTGCGGCAACCGCTGCCGTGAGTCCCTCGTTGCCAAGTGGTTCCGCGAGAGCGAGCGCTGCATGAACTGGCTGCTCGATCTTGCCGAGTCCGATGGCGCGAAATGCATGGTTACCGTTGGCTCCAATTCCACGGTGCACCCCGAGATCGATTGCTATCACATGATCTTCGGCGGCAACCTCGCTCAGGAAAACGAGGCAATCTCCATCGCGACGTACATCGAGTACCTGTTCATCGCTAAGGCTGAAGAGACGGGCAATTTCGAGCTCGTGTACAACATGCCTGCTCAGCAGCTCGTCACCAACGATAAGGGCGAAGTCACCGGTGCCATCTGCAAGAACGAGGAGGGCAAGTACGTGCAGTACAACGCCTCCAAGGGCGTCGTGCTCGCTACCGGCGACGTGAGCTACAACGATGAGTACATCAACGAGTTCGCTCCCATCGCGAACAAGGTTATGACTCGCCTGTGCTCTGACCAGGGCAACACCGGCGACGGCCACAACATGGCCGCATGGGTCGGCGGTGCCTTCCAGGACGGCCCGTGGCCCACGATGATGCACCCGCAGGCCGCGGCTATGTACCATGGCCCCTTCCTGTTCGTGAACCCCAAGGGCAAGCGCTTCATGAACGAGGCCACCTGGGTTCAGGGCAAGTGCGTCGGCACCATGGTCAACGGCGGCGACGACCACTGCTGGTCGATCTTCGACTCCAACTTCGAGGCCGACAACACCGCGTCGCTCGAGTTCGGCGGCGGCATGTTCTGGGATTCGTTCCGCGCTGTGGGCACCACGGCGGCTGATGCGTCCGCTTCCCACGCCAAGACGGTGAAGGAAGGAGTCGAGAAGACCCCCGACAACTACAAGGTTGCCGACACCATCGACGAGCTGCTCAAGCAACTCGACGTTGACGTCGACGAGGCCAAGAAGACCATTGAGCGCTACAACGAGATTTGCAAGAAGGGCGAAGACACCGACTTCTACAAGGAATCTCACTTCTTGTTCCCCATCGAGCAGGGTCCCTTCTATGCGACCAAGGTTGCCCCCGGCCTGCTCGCCGTTGTTGGCGGCATCGCGATTTCCGACAACTTCGAGGTTGTCAACGCCGAGGGCGAGCCCATCAAGGGCCTGTACGCCATTGGCAACTGCTCGGGCAACATGTACGCGTACGACTACCCGATCAATGTTCAGGGCAACAGCCATGGCCGCTGCCTCGTCGAGGGCAAGTGCCTCGGCGAACAGCTCGCGGGCGTCTACAAGGAGCAGTAGGAACACGAACGAGCCGTCGGCTTGCCATATGGCGAGATGCGGCCTGGCATCGCGATTCGCTTTGAAGGCAGGAGCGAAACGTAGCGGCGCTACGTAAGCGACGAGCGCAAGGCGCGATGCGGTGCTCGGTTGCGCCCGACGGCAACTCGAAGCGCCGTTCAGCGGAACGGCGTCGAAATACACCCCTCCCCGGGCCCGCCGCTTGGCGGGCCCTTTTGCTAGACTTACGTGCGATGAAAGGAATCGCATGACTATGAACGACGATGAATTGTTCGAGCATTTGCAGGAGCTTATGGCGGAGTTGCCCGCAATGCAGGAAAAAGGCGCCGTGCTTGCGAAGGCCCGTGCCGCGGCTGAGGTTTCTAAGCGCGCGCATTACTACGAAGGCCAGCAAAATGAGCTGAATGGCATTTTGTCCGAGATGGCCGAGCATGAACGGGAGAGGGCCATCGCCATCGAGCAAGGCGACTGTGAGCGCGAAGAAGCGCAGCGCGCCCTTATTCTGACGTGCGGTACGCAGCGCGGCATTCGCAAAGGTGCCGCCGATGCGGCAAAACGCGAGCTTGACCAGGCCCTTTCCGATGGCGGGTTCGCATCTTGCGAAGAAGCGGACGCTGCGAGGCTTTCCGAATCCGACCTCGCGAGCCTTTCCGCGGAAATCGGGGCTTACCAGGCCGATTACGCCGAAACGCTCGCCGCATGCGAGCGAATCGAGGCGGCAGGGGCGGCTTCGACCGATGCGGAAGGTGTCGAAGAAGCGTAAATTGCGTCGCGACCTTTCGCCGCATGCGTTTCCTGCGCTACAATAGCCCAGTTTGAGCGATTAGTTTCACTTCGCAAGGAGCTATAAACCGATGACCGAATTCATCAACGAGTATTGCATGCACGACCACACGTGCGGCGAGCTGCGTGCCTCCGATGTTGACGCGCAGGTCACCCTCACTGGCTGGGTGTGGCACAACCGCGACCACGGCGGTCTGATTTTCGTGGACCTTCGCGACCGCGAGGGCTACACGCAGATCGTGATCGACCCCGATTGCGTTTCCGAAGAGGAGTTCCACGTTGCCGAGCATCTCGGCCGCGAGTTCGTGCTGAAGATCACGGGCAAAGTGCGCGCCCGCGCCGAAGGCACTGTGAACCCGAACATGGCGACGGGCGAGATTGAAGTGCTCGCCAGCGGCATCGAGGTGCTGAACACCTCGGTCACGCCCCCGTTCTCCATCGAGGATGGCATCGAGACCGACGAAACCACGCGCATGAAGTGGCGCTACATGGACCTTCGCCGTCCCGAGATGTACAAGAATCTCAAGCTTCGCCACACCGTGGCGCAGGCTATGCGCAAGGCCCTCAACGAGCGCGGCTTCCTCGAGGTCGAAACGCCGATTCTGGCGAACTCCACGCCCGAAGGCGCTCGCGACTACCTGGTTCCGTCTCGCCCCAACCCGGGCAAGTTCTACGCGCTGCCGCAAAGCCCGCAGCAGTTCAAGCAGATGCTCATGGTGGGCGGCATCGAGCGCTACTACCAAATCGCTCGCTGCTTCCGCGACGAGGACCTGCGCGCCGATCGCCAGCCTGAGTTCACCCAGGTCGACATCGAGATGTCGTTCGTTCAGGAAAACGACGTCATCGACATGATGGAAGGCGTCTTCAAGGAAGTTCTCGAAGCTGCTGGCGTCGAGCATGAATTCCCGCTGCAGCGCATGCCGTGGAAAGAGGCCATGGATCGCTTTGGTTGCGACCGTCCCGACATCCGCTTCGGCATGGAGCTCGTTGACCTTACCGAGATCGTGCGTGGCTGCGGCTTTGGCGTGTTCGCCAAGGCCGTCGAGGCCGGCAACATCGTGAAGGCCATCAACGCGAAGGGCGCTGGCGACTGGAGCCGTGGCGATATCGACAAGCTGGCCGACATTGCTTCCGCCAATGGTGCGAAGGGCATGGCTTGGATTGCCTACACCACCGACGGCAAAGAGAAGAGCCCCATCATCAAGTTCCTGGGCGACGAGGTTCACGCGAAGATCAAAGAAGCCATGAACGTCGAGCCGGGCGACCTGGTTCTGTTCGCGGCCGACACGTTCGATATCGCAAACGCCGTGCTTTCTGCCCTGCGCCTGCACATGGCCGAGGCCCTGAACATTCCGCGTGATGGCCACAAGCTGCTGTGGGTCGTCGACTTCCCCATGTTCAAGTACGACGAGGAAACCAAGAAGTACGCGGCTGAGCACCATCCGTTCACGATGATTCCGAAGTCCGATTGGGACAAAATCGAGACCGACCCCATGGCATGCGGCAGCTACAGCTACGACATCGTCATGGACGGCTTCGAGGCTGGCGGCGGCTCCATTCGTATTCACAACGCCGAGCTGCAGAAGCGCGTCTTGAAGCGCTGCGGCGTCGACGATGAGGATATGGAAGTGAAGTTCGGCCACCTGATTCATGCGCTCGAGCTTGGCGCGCCCCCGCATGGCGGCATCGCTATTGGCCTCGATCGCCTGGTCATGCTGCTGGCTGGCAAAGATTCCATCCGCGACGTCATCGCTTTCCCGAAGACGAGCTCGGCAGCCGATCCCATGACCGGCGCCCCGAACGAGGTCACGACCCGTCAGCTCAAAGAGGTCAACCTGCGCACGCTGTAAGCGCCGGCTGCGAACGTAGTTGCATTTCGAAAGCCGCTGCCCGCATGGGCGGCGGCTTTTTCGTGTGTAACGCCGCCGTTACATCAAAACTCGCAATTCCATTGCATAAAAACGCACGAAGTGCGTACCCTCTTTCGAAAAAGCGTGTGCCACTTTAGAATTGATGATACGCGACCTGGGGTTTTTATGAAGCGAATGTCTTCTATGACTTAGGTTTGGCACAAAGGGTACGCACTTCGTGCGTTTTCATGCGACGTGGGCTGCCGCGCGGTGGAATATGGCGGTTTCGTCGCATACGGCGCGCGCCGGTGACGGCTTTTCAACAGCCTGCGATCACCGACGCGTAAATACCTATGCTCTTACTTGTTCAAATATCTGCATATGAGGAAAGACACTCATGAAAAACTTCTTCGCGCAATTGCCGTATAAAATCGGCGCTTTCATGGTTGGCCGTCGCGGCATGGATAATTTCAATGTCGCGTTGCTCGTGACTTCCGTGATCTGCATGGTGCTTGAAATCCTGTTTGGATGGCGTGTGCTTTCGTGGGTGTCGTTTGTCCTGCTCATCGTATGCTGCGTGCGCTGCTATTCCAAAAACATCGCGGCACGAGAAAAAGAGAACCAGAAGTGGCTTGCGGCATCAGCGAAGCCAAAGCGTTGGTGGAATATGCTCGACACCATGTACGTGAATCGCAAGACCACGAAATACTTCCGGTGCAAAGGGTGCGGGCAAATTCTCTCTATTCCGCGCGGCAAAGGCACGATGCGCATCGTGTGCCCGAAATGCAAAACCGAGGTCATGAAGAAGTCGTAAGGCTGCTCGAGGTGCGTGTGCCCGCAATGGCTATTTGCGCCATGCCCCAATTGCGCCAATGGTGCTTGTGACTCCAATGTATGCAAGCTGGCGTTGAATAGATTTCGTCTGCTCAAGAACCTCTTGCGTTGCGTAGAGGTTTGCGTTCGCGATGCCTTTCATTTCCTGTTGGTAGCATTCGTTCTCGAAATACTGAATTGCCTGGGTGAGCGTATTGGCCTTGCCGTCAGCTACGATGCGGGCTAAAGCGTCGAGCAGCCAGGGGTTGGCGTACTTGAATGCCACGAGCTGGTGGTTTGCGAACGACTCGTAATTGCGCCAAATTTCGTTGGCGGCCGTCTGGGCCGCCGATTTGGCCTGAGCGTATTGGCTGTCGAATTTCGCGCGAGTTTTCGGTGCGCGCGCCTTGCGGACGATGAAAATCGCAATGATAATGCCGCCGATGATAAGGGGGCCGGCGAGGAACAACAGCGCGACAAGGTTGTCAAAGTAATCGGCAAGTGTTGGGTTCTCGATGATGACCGCCTCGTCGATGTGCGCTTGCATATAAGAAACGAACGAAGCAATCAGGCCAATGCCCAGCACGATGAGCACTATGCCTAAGATGAGGAGTACGGGTGATTTTACGCGCTTCTCGAAGTCGGCGCGCTGTCGTTCAAGCATCTCCATCTGGGAGCATTGGGCGTTGAGGACGCTATAGTTTTTGGCTTGCGGGGCAACGTGGGCTTGAAACGCACGAAGGAAGTTCGCGACGCTCTGTCGGCCTTTGCTTGCGCTGATTTCCTGGTCAAATGCCGACGGCGCGCTATTCGATTGCGCGTTTGCCTGGAGCGCGTTTCCGCATTGGCGGCAAAACCTCGCTGTGTTCTCGTTTTCTGTTCCGCAATGGCTGCAATACATGGCCCCTCTTTTCGTTGGGGATTGTTCTAACGATGCAAGAATAGTCAAAGGGCGTGTTCCTGAAAAGGGGAATAAATCGGGTAAAAAAATCGTGGAGGCATGCGCGCATAGTGCGGCCGTTGCATGCGCCCGATACGTCAGGGCTTACAATACCGATCGAAAAGAAGCGAATCCAAATGGAGGGTCAGGCATGTATTGCACGAAATGCGGCGCGAAGCTTCCCCACGATGCGAGGTTCTGCATGAACTGCGGAAAGCCGGTATCGGCAATTGTGTCCGCGAAGGCTGTCGAGCTGAAGGCCTCGCCTGCGAATGTCGCTGTGCCCACGAAAGTTGTTGAGCCGGAGGGTGTATCCGCGAAAACGACCGTACCTGCGGCTGCGTCCGAGGAAGCCGCTGCGTTTGCGGTTTCGTCCGAGGAAGCCGCCGCACCCGCGGCCTCATCTGCGAAGGCCGCCGTGTTGGCGTTTGCGTCGGAAGCGGTGGACGCGGGCAGGAATGATGCCTTGTCAAGCGGCCATCCCTCAAACGCTTCTTCGCAAAATGACTCTGCACGCCTCGGTTCCTTGCAAAGCGATTCCTTATTCAGCGATCCCTCGTTCGAAAGCGCGGCTTTTGTGGACGAGTCCGAAAGGTTATGCGAAGCCGGCGCATGCGATGCGTCTTCGGCGTCTCAAAACAGCGCCTCGTCAAAGCACCCCGAAACGCTGCGTGGCGCAGTAAATGCCACGAAGCATCGCTCGCGTCGTCGCGTGCCGATGGTCGTGTTGGTTGCGCTGGCAATGGCCCTTGCCGCGGGCACCGCATACGCCGCTTACCGCGTTTACACCGACGTATGGCTCCCTGCGCAGCAGACCCAAAACGAGCAAATTGTCGAAGCGCCCGAGGAAATCACGTATTCGGTTGAAACTCGCTCGATGGATGTGAGCGTGCCGGTCGACCCATATGATGCGCCGGGCAAACGCGAGGCGCAGAAGTGGTACTACCCGCACATCGAGGCTTCGGCGCAAAGCGATGCGGTCGACAAGATTAACGCTGCCCTCGAGGAATCCATGCGCACCGACGTTGAGAAGACGAATGCAGCCCCCGATACCGCGGAAGACATGGGAGGCGCCATCGTATTCATATGCCAACAGCGCTCCATCACGCTGACGTATATCGACAACGACATTGTGTGCGTGCGCGACCAACGCTATGACACGGGATGGGGTGCGCATGGTTCGACGACGGTAACGGGGTGCGCTTACAGCTTGGAAACGGGCGACCCCGTTGACCCGGTATCCGCCTTTGGCCTCACTCCTGAACAGGCGAAATCGGCTGTTGCCGATGCGGTCACCGCGTATCTCGCCACCAATCCGAGCGATCTTCTGAGCACGAACGCAGTCGTGAGGGACATTACGAATATGTGTTTGATCAGTCCCGCGACTGGAAGCGGCATTGATGTCGAAAATCCGCTTGACGGATGCTCCCATTTCTATATTGCGAGCGAAGGCCTGGTGTTTGCGACGGAGGATTACCAAATGGGCAGCTATGCGTACGGAAGGCGCGAGCTCGTGGTTGCCCCAAGCGACGGCAGCCTTGCGAAAGTCGGCGATACCGTCGCCATCGAGGCGCCCATGGGCTTCTCCGGTTCCGGGCAAACGTCTTCGCAGTAGCGGGGTCCTATTGCGCTGCGGGTCGACTGAATGAAGAGCCGCTGCGGTGAAAGTGCGGTGCGCCTTGCGGCAATGCTCCGCAAGGCTTCGCGCGCTGCGGAACGGCTACGAGCTAAGCGAACCCTACCAGGGTTGGCCTGCGAAGCGTTTGCGCGGCTACTCAGACGGCGTCCGCCAACTCGTGCTTTCGGTTTCGCCGAAGGCGCGTCTCGAGCGGATCGCAGCTAGGTTGCTCCCCGAAAATGACGCTTAAACGGGGTAAAATAATCGCACGATACCGTCGACCGTTGGATCCCAATATGAACGTGATTGACCAGTTGAAAACCCCTCAAGGCCGAATTCCCGTGCATGACGCTCGTCTTGTGCGGGGCGAGTCGCCGTGCCTCGAGTTCGTGCCGGCGAATGCCGCCGAGCGCTTCGCGACCCCAAATCAGGCCGCGCCGCGTCCCGCGTCGCAAATCGGCATCGAAGATCTCGCCTTTGTCGATAAGGACGGGCTGCTGCCGCTGGCCTTGCAAACAGGTCCTTTGTTCGGGGCGGACGTGCGCGAGTCGCTTGCCGATTGGCAAAGCGCGGCGAATGTG
>NZ_CDRRGL010000065.1:0-10839 GCF_977041755.1 Slackia sp. | reverse complement strand
TTCAAGGCGCAATTCGTGGCGTAAGGAAGGCCCAACATGCCTAACCTGCACGACATTGAAAAGCGCATCAAGTCGGTTTCTTCGACGAAGCAGATTACGCGCACCATGGAAATGGTCGCTGGCGCGAAGGTCAAATATGCCACCGAGCGTATTCAGACCTCTGCTCCTTACGCCGACTCCATGACCGAGATGCTGCAAGGCGTCGCGGCGCGCGTGCAGGCCAGCGAGAACCCCTTGCTGGAAAAGCGTGAGAGCGTAAAGCGTGTCCTGTGTGTGGCCGTGGTTTCCGACCGCGGCCTCGCAGGCGGCTTTAACTCGAACGTCCTGCGCACCGTCGAGAAGACGATTCGCGCGAAAAAGGCGCAGGGTGTCGAGGTGGACGTTATCGCCTGTGGCAAGAAGGCCGGTGGCTTCTTCAAATTCCGCGGCGTGACGCCGGTTCTTGATTTCAAGGACCTCTCCGCCGATCCGACGTTTGAAGAGGCGAGCGAGATTGCCGATTACGCTGTCAAGGCGTATGAGGAAGGCTCCGTCGACGAGGTCGTTCTGGTGTACAACCACTGCAAGAACGCGGCTGAGCAGGTGCTTCGTGAGGAAGTCATTCTGCCGGTCGATACCGAGGCTGTCGTTGCTGCGGCCGCCGAGGAAACCTCCGAGAATGCCGAAGTCTCCGCGAGCGTTGAGTTCGAACCCGAACCCGCCGATGTGCTCGCGCGTCTTCTGCCCGCTTACCTGCGCACGTCGATTTACCATGCGTTGATCGACTCTGCTGCTGGCGAGCAGGCCGCACGCCGCACGGCAATGCACTCGGCTACCGAGAACGCCAACGAGATGGTGGAAACGCTGTCGAGAGTGTATAACCGCGTACGTCAAGGCGCCATCACCACAGAGATCTCCGAGATCGTTGGTGGCGCTGCAGCTTTGGAGGATTAAATGGCTGACGAGAGAATGCTTACCAAAGCGGAACTCGATGCCAGCAAGGGTGCCACCGGTCGCATTGTGCGTATCGTCGGCCCTGTTGTTGACGTCGAATTCCCTGCGGATCAGCTGCCGGCGATTTATAACGCGCTGACGGTTGATGCGAAAACCCCCGCCGGCGAAATGCACGTTGTTCTGGAAGTTGAAACCATGCTTCCTGGCAACCTCGTGCGTTCCGTCGCAATGAGCTCTACCGACGGCCTGGTGCGTGGCACCGAGGTCGTTGACACGGGTCATCCGATTATGATGCCCGTTGGCCCTGAGACCCTTGGCCGCATTTGGAACGTCATCGGCGAGCCCGTCGATGAGAAGCCGATGCCCGAGGTTTCTGGCTACATGCCGATTCACCGCCCTGCGCCTGAATACGATACCCTGTCCACGAAGACCGAAATCTTCGAGACGGGCATCAAGGCTATCGACCTTATCGAGCCCTTCATCAAGGGTGGTAAGACTGGTCTGTTCGGCGGCGCTGGCGTTGGCAAGACCGTTATCATCCAGGAGCTCATTAACAACCTGGCGCAGGAGCACGGCGGCACATCCGTCTTCACCGGCGTCGGTGAGCGTACCCGTGAGGGTACCGACCTGTACCTGGAGATGAGCGATTCTGGCGTTATCAACAAGACCTGCTTGGTCTACGGCCAGATGAACGAGCCTCCGGGAGCTCGTCTGCGCGTCGGCCTGGCTGGCCTGACCGAGGCGGAGTACTTCCGCGATCAGGGCCAGGACGTTCTGTTGTTCGTTGACAACATCTTCCGCTTCACCCAGGCGGGTTCTGAGGTTTCGGCTCTGCTCGGCCGTATGCCTTCCGCCGTTGGTTACCAGCCCACGCTGGCTACCGAGATGGGCGACCTGCAGGAGCGCATTACTTCTACCTCTACGGGCTCCATTACGTCCGTTCAGGCTGTTTACGTTCCCGCTGACGACTTGACCGACCCCGCGCCGGCCACGACGTTTACCCACCTGGATGCGAAGACCGTTCTGTCTCGTTCCATCGCCGAGCTGGGTATTTACCCCGCCGTCGACCCGCTGGAGTCCACCTCTCGCGCCCTTGAGCCTGCTATCGTTGGCGAAGAGCACTACCGCGTGGCTACCGGCATCCAGGAGCTTCTGCAGAACTACAAAGACCTGCAGGACATCATCGCTATTCTGGGTATGGACGAACTTACTGAAGAGCAGAAGCTCACGGTTTCCCGTGCGCGTAAGGCTCAGCAGTTCTTCGGCCAGTGCTTCCACGTTGCGACCCAGTTCACGGGCCTGCCGGGCAAGTACGTCAAGATGGAAGACACCGTTCGTTCCTTCGCTGCCATTCTCGACGGCGAGTGCGACGAGATTCCTGAGCAGTGCTTCCGCCTGAAGGGTGGCATCGACGACGTGTACGCCGAGTACGAAGCCATGAAGAAGGACGAGGCATAAGCGATGACGAAATTTGCCTGCGATATCGTGACGCCTGAGGCGAAGTTCTACTCCGACGAGGTCCACTTCGTCGTGGTGCCCGGATCCGAAGGCGAAATGGGTTTCCTCTACGACCATGTGCCCTTGGTCTCGACGCTCGCGGACGGCGTTGTCCGCGTCCAAAAAGACGAAGGCGGCCCCTTCAAGGAATTTGCCGTTGAAGGCGGTTATGTGCAAGTGAGCGGTGACAAAGTCATCATTCTTGCCGACAAGGCCGAAGAGAAATAGCATCCATTGCATCTCTGAAAAGCCGATCCCATATGGGGTCGGCTTTTTTGTTTGTCGAACGGTGCGTGGGATGGCGCGAAGCGATGGGCGCGGTTGTCTCTTCTGCGGGAGTCGCTTGTTTCCTCCGTTGGTATTCGGCTGAATTGGTCGTTATCTTTTGCCAGGTAGGGCCCAATTACTTTAAGTGCCTTCTAGCCAATTCTTGGTTTCTGTGGTTGTATTAATACGATTACGCATCTGCAATGTATTCGAACCACGCGTAAGGAGGGCTTATGGCTCTGTCTCATTTTGCTTATGTGCGCCGCAACGTCATTTCGAGCGGCGTTGCGGTTGCTATGGCGGCGACGATGGCATTTCCCGCCGTTGCGCTTGCCGATTCCACCAATGGCTCTGAAGAAGATTCGGCGGCTTCTCATTCTGTCAGCTTGGACTCTGGCGTTTCAGTCGACGAAACTGACGCCAACTCAGCAGGGGAGTCGCAAACCAATTATGTGGCCGAGACAACCGGTGTGCAGGTGAATAAGGAAGACTATTATTCCGAAGAAGGCTCTCCCGAGGCGCTTATCTCGCTGTTTTCGATGGGGAGATCCGCGTCGGGTTTGCGCCCTGTGAACCTGAGCAGCGATGTAACGTATTTCGGCGCCTATGAGGGCGGCAGCTATGCTCAAACCTTGAGCTCGGGCGACGGGTTCCATGCGGTTGGCTATTATCAGTTCGACAATCGCTACGGTTTGTTTGATTTCATCCGCGCGGTGTATGCATACGACCCATCGAAATACTCGATGTTTGAGCAGTTCAACTATATTGCTGATTCGACCTTTAAAGCCGATAATGCCATGCGTCAAAACGGCCAATTCACGGCGCTCGGCGTTGCCTTGAATTCTTCCTGGAAAGCCGCATATGCGGCCGATGCCGAGGAATTCTCTCGTTTGCAAGATGGCTGGGAATATATCAAGTACATTGAGCCCGCACTTGACTATCTTGATTCTCGTGGAATCGACATTTATAGCCGTGCCGATGCCGTTCAGGGCCTTTGCGCGAGCTTGTGCAACCTTTTTGGCCCCTCTGGATGGCATAAATTTGTCGGAGGATATTCCGATGGGTATGACTGGAACGGCTTCTACAATAGCTGGAAATATTGGGACGGTTGCGGCCTGAACAACGATATGACCGATACTGAGTTTGTGAGTACTCTGTGCGACTATGTCGTCGAGAATGTTGGCGTGTTCTACAAGGGTCAGCCTCAATATCATCAGGGTTGGCAAAACCGCTACAAGCGCGAGAAGGCCCAATGCCTCGCGATGATCTCTGAACATGGCGATACCCATGTGAAAGCGGAAGATGCGACCGAGCCCGATCAGGATGGCTCTCTTGGCGGTGGTTCTTCGTCGAATGAGGGTTCTGGGTCGAGCGGCAATGGCTCTACGGCTGCTGGGGACACCAATGGTTCAGCTTCGAGCAATGCGCCCTCGAACGGAAGTGTTGGGTCGAATGGCGGCACTTTGTCGAATGGCGGGGATGTGAGTGCGGGTGGCGCTGGCTCCACTTCTGGCGATACGGCGAATTCGGGCAGCGTTGGCAGCGGGGCGAGCGCGGGAACGTTGGGCGGCCAAGGCTCCATCTCGAGTGGAGCCGGCAATGCGGTTGGTGACGGCTCCAACGGCAATGGTAATTCTGGCGCGGCTGTAGGTTCGGGTGCGTTGTCGGGATCTGGCTCGATTTCAGGTGAGTTCGCTGGCTCAGGATCTGTTCCCGGCTCCGGTGCGGCTTCTGGCTCTGGCTCCGTTTCGCCTTCGGGCGGCTCATCTGCGACGAGCGCTCCTGTCGTGAATATGGTTCCACTTATTCCGTCTTTTGCTGTTCCTGGCAATGCCATGAATACGGGCTCGAATGGTGTTTCTAATTCTAACCAGAATGCTTCTGGCGGTTCGAATACATCGACCGAAGCAGGCGGAAGCAATGGTGCGTCCATCGATACGGGCAACAATGCATCGAGCGACGCATCCCAGAATGGCGCCTTGGGAGGAGAGGGGGAGGCGCCGAGTGGCGGCTCCTCCGATGCTTCTCATGAGAACAATGCCGGCGTTGCTCAGGACGAACAGAAGGGCGACGGCGATTCCCTGAGCCTCGCTAAGGCATTAGGCAATGAGTCCGATGCTGGAGCTTCGAAGACGGCGTCCGACGCTTCTCAAGGCAATCAGGCAGCTGTCAACCAGGCAGAGCAGGGCGATAGAATCTCTCAAACCAACGACAGCATGAAAGGCCTCATTATCGCGATGGCCGCGATTGCCGTTGCGGCGCTTTCGGTCATCGGCGTTGTTGTTTTCCGAATGACCCATCGCAGGGACGAACGTTAGCGGCAGTTCCTCACCGATCAAGTAAAAAGCCGGGCTCGTGACATGACGAGCTCGGCTTTTTTGCTTTCGAAAATCTGTTAAACGCTACGAGCATTTAGCACGAACAGGTTCCTGGCAGGTTGTCGATAGCGTTCTGTTGCGATTCGTCAGACGATGATGCGATGATTGCGCAACGCTTTGGCGTCTGCCTTGAAGCGTATTGGGATTGCGATGAAGGCAGGGCGGTGCGAGCATGCTATGACATTTTGCGGAAGTCGCGCATGAGCTCCTGACGGTTTGCCTGCGCTGTTTTCTTCAGGATGTTGTGCACATGCACTTTAACGGTCGACGCGGCAAGGCTGAGCTCTCCCGCGATGTTTTGGTTGTCTTTGCCTTCGAGCACCATGCGAAGCACCTCGGTTTCGCGCGCGGAAAGGCCATAGTGTTGTGCATAGCCTGCAAGACCGGCATTGATGAATGCTCCCACGCGGCCCTCAGCTTCGGCGGGGGGCTTTACGAAATGAATCGAAAGCAGTTTATAGCAGGAAGCGCCAATAAATGCCGCCATCCATAGCATAAGGGCGTTTTCCGCGAAGTTGCGTTCGGGAAAAAACGGTACTGCGCCCGATTCGACCAACACGGGGTCGATATAGAACAGGAAGAGGACGTTTTCGATAAGCACGGCGGCTCCCAGCACGAGCACGCCAGCATACCCAATGCGATGGCGCCACATGCGTTCGCGCAGCGCGTCGCTTCGTCCCATATATCGAACCGCGATGTAGACCATTATCCAAAGCAGATAGAGCGTGCGCATGCCGTAAAACACGAAGAGGTGCGTGTTGCCTGATGGCATGAATGCGTAGACGGCCAAGCTCGCGATGACGAACACGACGGCAGGCGCGATTTGCAGTGCGCGGCGTTGCTCGTCGAGCGCGTCGCATACCATGAGCCAGAAAGCCGTGAACAGCCCACAGCCCGTAACGATCGAGGTGACTTGCGATCCAATGAAATACACCGATTCGGGCATGGTGCCTGTGGAGTTTACCGTGAAGTCGTCCAAGAAGACGAGCGCCACATCGAAGAAGTAAAACAGAAAGCCAATGCAAGCGAAGCCAAGATACTTGCGATGCGTGACCAAAAATGTTGACAAGCACATCGCCGATGTCATGATGCTCACCAGCAAAATGATAAGCGTGTAATAGAACAGAACGACCAAACCCATGGTTGCCCCTTTTCACGGTACTGGTTTCCCCTACAACCATTGTAGACCTCTCTGGCTGGGTATGAGTCGAGGATTATGTGAGGTGCATTTATTGACCTGGGTAAACGGCATGCTACACCCAAGATATACCCCCTCTGTACCAGAGTTATACGTAGCCAAATCGTTACTTTCCTCGATACACTCGCGCCAGAGAGAGGGGCGTTGGGCGCCATACGGGTGCGAGCCCCACGTCACAAGGAGGAAATATGGCAGAAGAGGCAGTGGCCACGCCGGTGGGAAACGGCGCGGCTGACGGAAAGCCGAAGAAGAAGCATAAGCTCAGCTTCCCTACGGCATTTACGATCCTGTTCGTAATCACCATTCTCGCAGTAATCGCAACGTGGTTTATTCCCGCGGGTGCCTATTCCAAGGTCGCCTACGTCGCCGACTCGGGCGTGTTCCAGATCACCGAACCCGATGGCAACGTTCGTACTATTGAAGGCACGGCTGAGGCATTCCATGCCGACCCCGAACTCGCCGGCATGAAGATCGACGTCAATCAGTTTCTGAACGGCGCTATCACCAAGGCAATTTCTGTTCCTGGTACCTACACCGAGCTCGAGTCTCAGCCCATGGGTGTTGCCGACGTCTTCACCTCGATGGTCAATGGCACTATCAACGGCGTTGACATTATGGTCTTCATTTTGGTTCTTGGTGGCTTGATCGGTGTTGTGAACGCATCCGGCGCATTCGAGAGTGGCTTGGTCGCGCTCACGAAGAAGACGAAGGGTCGCGAGTTCGCGCTCGTATTCCTCGTGGCCGCGCTCATGGTTTTGGGCGGCACCACCTGCGGTCTCGAAGAAGAGGCTGTTGCGTTCTATCCGATTCTGGTGCCTATCTTCTTGGCATTGGGCTATGACTCCATCGTCTGCGTTGGCGCTATCTTCCTCGCAGGCTCCATGGGCACCACGTTCTCGACGATCAACCCGTTCTCGGTCGTTATCGCTTCGAATGCTGCCGGCGTTATCTGGACCGAAGGCATCATGTGGCGTGTTATCGGCTGCGTCGTTGGCGCCATCGTCGTTATCTCCTACCTGTATTGGTACTGCAAGAAGGTCAAGGCGAACCCCGAGTTCAGCTACACCTATGAAGACCGTGAGAAGTTCGCCAAGCTCTATGCTACGCATGACCCCGATTCTGACAACATTCCTGCGTTCGACTGGAAGCGCAAGGTCATTCTGGTGCTCTTCGTCATGGCATTCGTCATCATGGTTTGGGGCGTTGTGAGCCAGGGCTGGTGGTTCCCGCAGATGGCCGCTTCGTTCCTCACTGTCGCCATCATCTGCATGTTCCTGTGCGGCCTTGACGAGAAGACCGTTACCGAGGCATTCATTAATGGCGCTTCGAGCCTGGTTGGCGTTTCGCTCATCATCGGCCTCGCCCGCGGCGTTAACTTGATCATGGAAAACGGCCTTATCTCTGACACGCTTCTGTACTGGGCATCCAACGCAGTTGCCGGTATGTCTGGTCCGCTGTTCATCCTCATGATGATGGTCATGTTCTTCCTGCTCGGCTTCATCGTGCCTTCTTCTTCGGGCCTGGCCGTGCTCGCAATGCCGATTCTGGCGCCGCTCGCCGACACCGTTGGCATCGACCGCTCCATCGTTGTTTCCGCTTACAACTGGGGCCAGTACGCAATGCTCTACCTCGCACCTACGGGTCTGGTCATGGCAACCCTGACCATGCTCGACATGAAGTACTCCCACTGGGTGAAGTTCGTTCTCCCGATGGTTGGATTCCTGTTCGTGTTCGGTGGCGCCTTGCTCGTTATCCAGGTTATGGTCGGCGCCTAACCTACGGTATATCCTTATCGCCCGCGGCAGCTCAACCACGCGCGGCGAGTCGCCATACGTCCCCGCCACGGGACGATTGAAGCCGCCCTTTCCCCTGGGCGGCTTCTTTCTTTTCGGAAGGGGATCGCGGCCGTGTTCTCGGGCATTCGTCTTGGGTTCACGGCCGCTTTGTTTTTTGCGATTATTCGACGATCGTCATTTCGGGATTGTCCTTCGTGACGATTCCCTTTGCCGCCACTTCCGCGCCCAGGAAACGGCGCATCAAATCGGCGAACTCGTCGAGCGCGGCATGCAATTCGGCCAGGCGCGCGCCATCGACGCATTCAATCACGAGAATTGCGTTGCGGGAATCGTCGGTGAGTGCCGTGCGCTGCCCATCGCGCCAATTGAAGCATCGACATACGGCTCCTTCTTCGTCGTAGTAACAAAGCTCGCCTGGCAGGGTGGGGGCGTTTTCCTCTTCGCCGATGGGAAGGAACGACTTGCCTCCCTCTTCATCGATTCCCAAGTGGAAGTCACCTACAAAAGCGTCGATGTTTTCTCCGCCAACGGGCAGGGCGTACTTCAGCGAAATGGCATTGTAAATGTCGACCGATGGGGTGATTGAGCCCACTGGATTGCCCTTTAACACGCGTTTGAGCAGGTTTTCGATGGAGCAGCGTGCCCCTTTCTTGGTTTTGAAGAGCTGGTATGCCCGACGCCATACGGCCACGACCTCGTTTTCGGAAATAGTGCTGCTCGTAAGGTGTTGGTTCGCCGTTGCATTCGCCTCATTGAGGATGCTCGTAATGGCTGCCTTGTCTTCGCTGGATACTTCGTCGGCGGTTTTCATGGCACGCACGACCATAATCCCGATTGAAGCTTCCGGCAGAATTTCCCAAAATGAGGGTTCTGCAATAAATTTCTGCATGGCTGGTCCTTTCTGTATCCGTATCGCGCTACGGAATTCGATGCGGTCTTCCTAGGCTGCTGTTCCTTTGAAAAACAAAAGCACTCGGGCCAATCGCGGCTTCAAAGGCCTAACGTCGCGATTGATCCGAGTGCTCGGTTTCCCACCCGGCGGCGGGATGTTTTCCAATTTGTGGCGCACTGTATCAAAAATGGGATAGCTTCGCTAGATTCATGGCCATTGGTGAGTACAATATCCAAGCATGATTGGGCCTGCTGTTTGTTGGTGTTCGTTCTGCGTCGAAGCCCGTCCGCGTTTCGTTTTTGCGTGCGCTGGCTTGGGCGAGATGGGCAGCAGAGGGCACGCCCCGCTTTCCAGAGCAACTTTGCTCGATTGCGCTGCTCGCCATGGTTGAGAGGAGTTCCGTTATGAAAAACTATCCAATGCAATATGCCGACCGTGAGATATCCGTCGAAGACGCGCTTGAGGTTCTCGACGAAGGGGAGTTCATCACCGTGGCGACTGTTGACGACGATGGCATGCCGTATTGCGTGCCGTTGTCGTATGTGGTTGAGCGCGGTTGGGGCTCTGTTGAAGGTGCAGGCGAGGGCGAGGAGCCTGTGTGCCGCATCTATATTCATACGACGAAGAATGACGGGCATAAGATGGCCGACTGGCGTCGCGACGCTCGCGTGTGGGGTAGCGTGGCGTGTGAGGTCGAGCCGTGCTACGAAGAGACGTTCTTTACCACGCGCTTTGCGAGCGCGATGGTTGCGGGTCGCATTCGTCACGTCGAGAGTTCGCTTGCGGTGCGAAAGATGCTCGTAGCGTTGTGCATGAAATACATGCCTTCCGAAAAGCACGAGATTGGTGGCGCGATTGAACGCGAATTCGATATCACCGATGTTTGGTGCATCGATGTGGAGCGCATCACTGGCAAGGCTGGTCGACGCAAGCCGAAAGCGTAGGGCTTTGGGTGAACACTGCTTTGGAATGCAGTACGAATGGTTCGAATCGGTGTGTGGACTCGGGGTAGCATGGTGCTTCTAAGCTAGAGTGCGATTTTTGAGCGACATAAGGCTTGTGGGCGTGGGTACCGTCTAGAGGCAAGAGCGCGGTTTTCGGCTGCGATCCTGTGGTTTCGAAAGTCGTGCGAAACCTGTTAAACGCTACGAGCATTTAACAGGTTTTCTGTGCGGACTGTGGCTCTTGCGCTCGCTGGGTTGCTATGATAAAACTAGATTATAGAAAACGACCATTTGTTCGTAAATATACGGAAGGGGTAGGGCTGCATGGCTTTCGTCCATTTGCATAACCATACCGAATATTCCATGCTCGACGGTGCCACCAAAATTAAAGACATGGTGCGCCGCGCGGCGGATCTTAACATGCCCGCCGTGGCTATTACCGACCATGGCGTCATGTGCGGCGTGCCCGAACTGTGCGATGCGTGCGAGGCGGTGGAAAAAGAAACCGGCAAGAAGGTCAAGCCCATCTACGGATGCGAAATTTACTTTACCGAAGATCCCGAAATCGGCTCGAAGGTGAAGTCGCGTTTGTATCATATGGTGCTGCTCGCGAAAAACAACGTGGGCTATCACAACTTGCTGCACCTTGTGAGCGAATCGCATTGCGACAACTTTTATTACAAGCCGCGCACCACGTTCGACATGCTGAAGAAATACGCCGAGGGCTGCATTGCTTCAAGCGCGTGTATCGCGGGCATTATTCCGCGCTGCATTGATGCGCGCGATTTTGAAGGTGCCGAGCAGTGGGCTCGCAAGCTCGCTTCGCTATACGAGCCGGGTGATTTCTACATCGAGCTGCAAGACCAGGGCATTACCACCAACGGCGGTATGAGTCAGCGCGAGATGAATGGGCATTTGACCGACATTGCGAATA
>NZ_CDRRGL010000064.1:0-10909 GCF_977041755.1 Slackia sp. | reverse complement strand
CGACCTCATGAACCTCATGAATGAAGCTGCGCTGCTCACCGCGCGCCGCAACAAGTCGCACATCTCCATGGCCGAAGTCAACGAGTCCATGGAGCGCCTGATGGCCGGCCCCGAGCGCAAGAACCGCGTGATGAACGAGAAAACTCGTCGCACCATTGCGTTCCACGAATCGGGCCATGCTCTGGTTGGCCACTTGCTGCCGAATGCCGATCCGGTGCATAAGATCACCATCGTGCCGCGCGGCCGCGCGCTTGGCTATACCATGTCGATTCCTGACGAGGATAAATTCCTCGTGAGCCGAAACGAGATGTATGACGAACTCGCCGTGTTTTTGGGTGGTCGTGTTGCTGAAGAAATCTTCTGCGGCGACATCACGACCGGCGCGAGCAACGACCTGGAGCGCGCCACGAAGATGGCCCGTCAGATGGTCGTGAACTACGGCATGTCTGATGCGCTGGGCCAACAGACGTTCGGCCAGCCGAACCACGAAGTGTTCCTGGGCCGCGACTATGGCAACACCCAGGATTACTCGCCCGAAACTGCCCAGCGAATCGACGAGGAAGTCGCGCGTCTCATGAAGCAGGCGCACGATACTGCCTACGAGATTCTCTCGCAGCGTGCCGACCAAATGCATACGATGGCCGAAGTGCTGCTTGATCGTGAGACGGTCGACGGTGCGGCGTGTGAAGCTTTGCTCAACAACACGTGGGCTGAGTTCTCGAAGAAGGAAGCTGCTGGTGAAATTCCTCCCGACGAGGGTTTCACGCTCGTGGAGCCTGTTGGCAAGCAGGAGGAGCCGCAGCTCGCTTCGCCACAGCAGGCAGCTGAGCCGCAGGGCGATTCCTCGCAGCAGCAGTAGGCTTTTTGCCGCAAGGGGAGATTGCGGCGCATGACACAACTAAGGGGCGCGTCCCCTCGCTTTCAGGCGAGGGGGCGCGTTTGTGCGTATATAAGAAAGGAAGAAACCGAGCATGATGTGGAAATGCGCGAACTTCGAATTCGACTCCACGCGCCCCGTCGTTATGGGCATTTTGAACGTGACGCCCGATTCGTTCTCTGACGGTGGCCAGCATAACGGCTTTGCCGAAGCGGTGGCATATGCGCGCCAAATGGTTGACGAAGGCGCTCAGATTATCGACGTAGGCGGCGAGTCGACGCGTCCGGGTTCGGCGGAAGTGTCCGTCGAAGAGGAGCTCGCGCGCGTGCTCGATGTAGTGCGCCAGCTGGTCGATTTGGGCTTGTGCGTGAGCATCGATACGCGCCACACCGAAGTTGCTCGCGCGTGTGTTGAGGCTGGTGCGGCAATCATCAATGACGTAACGGGCTTCCGCGATCCCGCTATGGTCGAAGTCGCCAAAAACTGCGATGCGGGCCTTGTCGTCATGCATATGCTCGGCGAGCCTGCCACCATGCAGAACGATCCGCACTACGACGACGTCGTGGCCGAGGTTAAAGAATACCTGGGCGGCCAGGCCGCCATGCTCGAAGCAGCCGGCGTTGCGCGCGAGCGCATCTGCGTCGATCCCGGTCCTGGCTTCGGTAAAACCGCGAGTCAGACCATGGAGCTCATGCGCAACTTCCACGAGTTCAACCGTTTGGGATATCCCACGATGGTCGCCGTTTCACGCAAAAGCTATATCGGCTCCGCGTATGGCATAAGCGAGCCCGCACAGCGCGATGAGGCCTCGGCGCAAGAGGCTCTAATGGCGTGTGAGCTGGGCGCTTCGGTGGTGCGCGCCCATAATGTGCCCGAAACCATGAAGGCGCTCAAAAACCTGCGTCCCTATGTGATTTTGGGCCTCGGCTCCAACGTGGCCCTCGTGGCGAACCCTGGCGAGGAAACGGAGGGCAAAATCGCGAACTTGGAACAGGCCATTACGGGCTTGTGCTCCATTCCCGATACGCAAATCATCGACATCTCGAGCTACTACGAAAGCGAGCCTGCGTACTACGAAGACCAGGATACGTTTGTGAATGCCGTGGTGCTTGCGCGCACGGGCGTGCCGCCGAAGGAGCTTTTGAAGTATTTGCATGCAATCGAGAACAGCCTGGGCCGCACGCGCGAAATCGAAAATGGCCCTCGCACGCTCGATTTGGACATCGTCGATTACCAGATGTACGTGGAGCAAACTGACGAGCTTACGCTGCCTCACCCGCGCGTGTGCGAGCGCGATTTCGTGGTGAAGCCGCTGCTCGAGCTTTTGCCGAATCATGTGCTCGCCGACGGCACGCCCGTTGTCGCCGATGGCGCGGTATACGGAAAGGCAACCAAGTTATAAGCTTGCGACCTGCGCAAAACGTTCATTCATCGGTATTTCTTTTGCAGGTTGCCTTTGGGCATGGGGTTCACGCGAGCCCCATGCCCGCTTGCTACACTTCGAAGACTTTCCCGCTGAATAATGTGCGATTTCGTCCGCTCGGACGATGGCGCGCTCGACGATGTAAGGAGCTCCATGAACTTCGATATTATTTATAAAGACGTGACCGGATCGACCAACGACGACGTGTGGGACCTTGCCAATCATGGCGCGCATCCAGGCGTCGCGGTGCGCGCGCTGCGCCAGGAATCGGGCCGCGGCCAATGGAAAACGCGTCCATGGGTAAGCCCTGAAGGCGGGCTGTATTTCTCGGTGTTGCTTGAGCCTCGCATTCCCGAGGAAGAATTCCCCTCGATGAGCCCTCGCCTCGCCGAGGCCGTGGCGCGCATCGTGCGCAGCATTGCGGGCGTGACCGAAAACGAGATATGGGTTAAGCCTGCCAACGACGTGATGTGCGAAGCGGGCAAGCTGTGCGGCATGTCGCTTGACGCGAAAGACGGCAAAGTGGTGCTCGGCGTTGGTGTGAACGTGTTCCACCCGAAGGAGCCCATCGTGACCGACGGCCGCAACGTTGCCGCGTATGTTTGCGACTTGGGCACGGAGGAGTCGCGTTCTTTGCCGTTCGCAAATGCGCTTTCGAACCCGCTTTTGCGCGTGCAATACCTCGATGCCGTGATGCAGGGCTTGCTTGGCGCTATTGATCTGGAACTTTCTGCCATCGAGTGTGAGCATATCTAAAGTAGAACGAATAATCGCAAGAAGGACGCGTATGACTGAAGAAAAGATGATGCGCGAAGCGCGCGAGGGAAAGCCCCAAACGGCCGACAAGAAGGAAAACGAGCGCGTCACGCGCATGGGCTCGGGCAATATTCCGGCCCTCGTAGTCGAATTCGCGGTGCCTGCGATTTTGGGCATGCTCGTGAACGGCGCGTACAATATTATCGACTCGGTATTCCTCGGCCACGGTGCAGGAGAAATTGGTCTTTCCGCCGTAAGCGTGGCAACGCCGATCATGACGGTGTTCATGGCGATTTCTATGCTCATCGGCGCAGGTGGCAACGCGTTGTGCGCGCTTCGTTTGGGCGAAGGCAAGCACAGCGAGGCCGAGCATGTTCTGGGCAATACCTTCACACTCGGCGTGCTGGTATCCATTCTGCTCGCGGTGCTCGCTCATGTGCCTGCCTGCATCGAACCGCTGCTCTCGCTTTCTTCGGCCACCGATACGGTGCGCCCCTATGCTCGCGACTTCATTCAAATCATCAGCCTGGGCTGCGTCTTCCAAATCGTTGGCATGGGCATCAACAATTTCATTCGTACGTGTGGCGCGCCTAACAGGGCGTTTCTTACCATGCTCATCGGCGCGGTAGGCTGTACCATTTTCAATGCGATTTTCGTCATGGGCATGGGCCTGGGCGTCGTCGGCAGCGCGTGGGCGACCGTGTGCGGCCAATGCATCAGCTGCATTACCGTGGTGTGGTACTTCACGAAGACCCCTGGTGTGCCGCTGCGCCTGCGCCGCAAGTATCTTGCGATGAATGGGGCGCTCGTGCGCAAGATTCTTGCACTGGGCACGGCTTCGTTCGTGCTGCAGATTGGCGCTGCTGTATCGCAGGTCGTTACCAACTATGCACTCGTGAAATATGGCGCGATGAGCCCCATCGGCGCCGACAATGCGCTGGCCGCCGTCGGCGTGGTCGGCCGCGTGGCCATGTTCACCATTCTGCCGCTTATCGGCATGTCAATCGCCGTGCAGCCGCTTTTGGGCTTCAACTACGGTGCGAAGCTGTGGCATCGCGTGAAGAAGACGCTTGCCGTGGGCATGCTGGGCGCTACAATCATCGGCACGGTGCTGTGGGTGCTCATCATGGTGTTCGCTGCGCAGATTATCGGATTCTTCGGCATTACCGATGCGGCGCTCGTCGACCTGTCGGCGTTCGCGTTGCGTGTGAACCTCATTTTCCTGCCCATCATCGGCTTCCAAATCGTCGGCTCGAACTACTTCCAGGCTACCGGCCAGCCCACGAAGAGCATTATTCTGTCCATGACGCGCCAGATCCTGTTCCTTGTGCCACTCACGCTCATTTTGCCTGAGGTGCTGCCGGGCATTCTGCCGATGTTCGATGGCCTCGACGCGGTGTATATGGCTGTGCCGTGCTCCGACTTCTTGGCGATTTTCACCGTGGGCGCATTTGTGCTCGTTGAGCTGCATCGTCTGAACAAACGCATCGCCGAATCGAAATCGGCGGCTCAGCTTGCCACAAGTGAACAAGCCGCTCAGCCGCAAGAATAGGGGATATTCATGGGGGAGCCGAAGCTTCGCCTGCAAGGGGTATCGCAGGTGTACGAAGGTGCGCGTGGTGAAACGCGCGCGCTTCAAAATATGGATATTGACGTGGCTCCAGGTGAGGCCGTGGCGATTCTGGGGCCTTCTGGCTGCGGAAAATCGACGAGCCTGCTTATTGCGGCGGGCTTGCGCGTGCCTACGCAGGGTGCCGCGTTCGTTGATGGCGTGCGCGTTGCGGGGCCGCGTTTGAACACGGCTCTGATTCTGCAAGATTTCGGCCTTCTTCCCTGGAAAACCGTTGCGGAAAATGCGGGACTCGGCTTGCAGATTCGTAAAACGCCGAAACGCGAGAGAGCCGAGAGGGTTGCGCGCGCGCTCGAGCAGGTGGGCTTGGCCGATTTCGCCGATGCGTTTCCCGCGGAGCTTTCGGGCGGTATGCGTCAGCGTTTGGCCATGGCGCGTGCCCTTACGTGCGATGCCGATTTGCTGCTTATGGACGAACCCCTTTCTGCGCTCGATGCACTTTTGCGCGAAGAAATGCAGGATATGTTGAAGCTGTGCTGGCGTGAACAGGGCTATGCGCAGGTGCTCGTGACGCATTCCGTTGAGGAAGCGGTGTATTTGGGCCAGCGCATCGTGGTTATGTCGCCGCGACCGGGTCGTGTGGTGCACGTGCTGGAAAATGCCGAGATGCAGCAGGAAAACTGGCGCGATGCCGATTTGTTCTTCGAACGCTGCCGCACATTGCGCGAGATGCTGCGCGACATTGTGGCGAAAGAGGAGGTGGCCCATGCGTAAACATCCTGTTTTGGGCCGCATTGCAGGCTATGCATTCGCCATCGTGTTCATTCTTGCCGGCTGGCAGCTTACCGCCATGGCGGTGCACAATCCTGTGCTGCCTGGGCCTTTTGACGCGTTTCCCATGGTGGCGCAGTATTTCGATGAGCTGTGGCCGGCGTTTCTCGTGAGCCTTTACCGCGTGGTGGTTGCGATGCTCATCGGTACGGTGCTCGCTATTCCTTTGGGACTCGCGTGCGGCCGTTCTCCGCGCGCCGATGCCGTATTCGCGCCCATTCTGTATTTCCTCTACCCGCTGCCGAAGGTCGTGCTGCTGCCCGTGCTCATCGTGCTACTGGGCTTGGCCGACGCGCCGAAGATCGTGCTCATCGCGATTACCGTGTTCTTCCAAGTGCTCGTAACTGTGCGCGATGCATCGAAGAGCGTGCCTGAGCAGAGCATTCTTTCTATGCGCTCACTTGGCGCGAGCAGGCTCGATATATATCGCCACGCCATTGTTCCCGCCACGTTGCCTGAGCTGTTCACGGCATTGCGCATTTCGAGCGGCACTGCGGTTGCGATTCTGTTTTTCGCCGAGGGCATTGCGGGCTCAACGGGGCTGGGTTATTTCATCGTGAATGCCTGGGCGCTGCTTGCCTACCCGAAGATGTTCGCGGGCATTATCGCTATGGCGCTGCTCGGTGTGATTCTGTATGAGCTGTTCGATGTCGCGGAACGGCGCCTGACGCGCTGGAGGCGCGTGTAGGAAGGCGCTTCTGAAACATACACATGTGGCCCCATCGGCTTTCTTCGCCGATAGGGCCACATTCGTTTACGGGGTTATGGTTGCGCAGTTCTTCGGTGCCTGGTCATGCTAGTGAATATGTTCGTGGACGCTGGGGAGGGAAACGACGAAGCACGCTCCGCCGCCTGCCGCATTAAACGCCTCAATGGTGCCATCGTGGCCTTCGACGATGCCTTTCACGATGGAAAGGCCCAATCCCGTGCCGCCGGTGTTGCGTGCGCGGGAGTTGTCGCCGCGATAGAAGCGTGTGAACAAAAGTTTCGGGTCGATATCGCCAAAGCCGGGGCCATCGTCGATGACGCTGATGACGGATTTATCGGCCAGACCCGCAAGGCGAATGGTTACGTGTCCGCCTTTGCCCACGAAGCGGCTCGCATTGGCGACCAGGTTGTAAATGACCTGCTGAAGACGGTCGGGGTTGCCCAGCACGTCGGGCGCTTCGCCTTCGATTTTCAGCTCTGCGCCGTTTTCCTCGAAAATCGGATTCATCGCATCGGCCACGCGTTCGGCGACGTCATGCAAATTCACGCGTTTCATGATGACTTGATCGGTGCCTTCTTCAATATGCTGAAGAGTGAGCAGGTCGTTCGAAAGGCGCGTAAGGCGCTCCGACTCGTTGATAATGGTTTGGCAGAAGCGCTCGCGCAGCGCGGGCGGCATGTCGGGATCCATGAGAGTTTCGGCGTTGCCGCGAATGGCCGTAAGCGGCGTGCGCAGCTCGTGGGCCACGTCGCTAATGAAGCGCGTTTGTCGGTTTTCCTGCACGGAAAGGTCGCTCATCTGGGCTTTTGTTTTTGCGCTCAGGGCAACGAAGTCTTCGGCAAGCTCGTCGGCCTCGTAAAGCTTGCCTTCCGGCTTAATATCGACGCGCGCGTCTCCATGAAGAATCGCTTGCGCGCGCACGTGCAAATCGGTAAGGGGCTCGGCCAGGTAGTGGCCAATGACGAGGCTCAACGTGAACGCGAACGCCGTGCCCGCAAACAGGAACCAGAGAAGCAGCCCTATATCGGGAATGCCGAAAATGCACACCAGGAAAAAGGTGAGTATCGAAGCCGCCACGGCGAAAATAGTGGCCAGAATGGCATAAAACGACTGAAGGCGCCTCATAATGAAGCGCCTTTCGTCGGCGGCGCTGTGCGTAATGCGTCATTCATCGTAAACGGCGCCTATGCTTTCAGGCGGTAGCCGTAGCCGCGCACGGTCTCGATGATGCTCGGGTCGAAGCCTGCTTGCGAGATTTTGTCGCGCAGGCGTTTGATGTGCGTGTCGACCGTTTTCGTTTCGGTGATGTACTCCCAGCCCCAGGCTTCGCGCAACAAATCTTCGCGGGTTACGACCTTGCCTGCGTCTTTCATAAGGGCGGCAAGCAGCTCGAACTCGCGCGGAGTCAAATCGATGGGGCCATTGGGGCCGACGGCTGTGTGTCGGTCTTCGTCGAGCGTGATTCCTGCAGCCACGAGCGCGCCGCTATCGGGCGCCTCAAGGGTGCCACGGCGAAGCAGGGCGCGAACGCGGGCGATGAGCTCGCGCACGCCGAAGGGCTTGGCCAGGTAATCGTCACCGCCGATTTCGAGGCCGACGACCTTGTCGAGCTCGGTGTCGCGTGCCGAAAGGAAGAGCACGGGCGCTGTGGTACGGCTGCGCAGGCGGCGGCACAGCTCATAGCCGTCCATGCCGGGCAGCATAATGTCGAGCACGAACAGGTCGTAATGCTTGCGCGTCGCCTGTTCGAGCGCGTCTTCGCCGTTGTTGGCGACATCGACTTTGAACCCCTCTTTCATGAGGGAGTAGGAAACGAAGTCGGTAATGGACTGCTCGTCGTCGACGACGAGGATCGAGGCGGCTTCTTCGGTCATGGGTGCCGCTCCTTTCGTGCTGGGGTTGTTCGTGGGTGCAATCGCGCCCGTTCAGCTACTTGAATCATAGCACGTCACATGCCTCAGCATGCCCGTTCACTATTCGGTTGACGCGCTGTAAGGTTGGCGTTTCACGTCAGTTGATTTCGTTGCTTGCACAGCGACGGTGTGTGCTCGTTTCGGCTTCGTGGCGAAAACGTGGGGCTTCGCACGGTCGCGTTGTCGCGTTGCCGCGCGAAAGTCGCACTTCTCCTGGGTTTCGCGCTTCCGATTGTTCCTTTCGCCCGAGCTTTCGGCTCGCTCGCAGCGGCCTTGTGCCGTTTCCCTGCGAATCTGCGCCGAGTTCGTGGCGCGGGACTTTGCGTGCGCCACCGTCGTTACAATGGGCTTCGTTGCGATAAGAGAAAGCCGCAGGAAGAAAGGGCCCGACGTGCTGACTGACATTGAAATTGCCCAAGCTGCAACCCCCGAGAAAATCACCGTGATCGCCGAGCGTGCTGGTGTGCCCGAGAAGTATCTCGAACAATACGGCAACTACAAGGCGAAGGTCGACTACAACCTGCTTACCGACGAAGCTCATACTCCCGGCAAGCTCGTGCTGGTTACGGCCATTAACCCTACGCCTGCGGGCGAAGGCAAAACGACCACTACGGTCGGTTTGGCCGACGCCATGCGTCGCATTGGCAAAAACACTCTGGTCGCGCTGCGCGAGCCGTCGCTCGGCCCCGTATTCGGCATTAAGGGCGGCGCCGCTGGTGGCGGATACGCCCAGGTCGTTCCCATGGAGGACATCAATCTGCACTTCACGGGCGACTTCCACGCCATTGGTGCAGCGAACAATCTGCTTGCCGCCATGGTCGACAACCACATTCACCAGGGCAACGCGCTCGGGTTCGACGTGCGTCGCATCACGTGGAAGCGCGTGGTCGACATGAACGATCGCCAGCTGCGCCATATCGTGTGCGGTATGGGCGGAAAGGCTTCGGGCGTGCCTCGCGAGGACGGTTTCGATATCACCGTCGCTTCCGAGATCATGGCTATTTTCTGCCTGGCTACGAGCATTTCCGACCTCAAAGAGCGCTTGGCCCGCATTGTCGTTGGCTACACGCGTGCCGACGAGCCCATCACCGCTGGCCAGCTGAATGCTCAGGGTGCCATGTGCGCACTCCTGAAAGACGCGTTGAAGCCGAACCTTGTGCAAACGCTTGAGGGTACGCCGGCATTCATTCACGGCGGTCCCTTCGCGAACATCGCCCACGGCTGCAATTCGATCATCGCTACGCGCATGGCCATGGCGTTGGGCGATTACGCCATTACGGAAGCCGGTTTCGGTGCCGATCTTGGTGCCGAGAAATTCCTCGACATCAAGTGCCGCTTGGCGAATTTGAAGCCCGATGCAGTTGTGGTTGTCGCGACTGTTCGCGCGCTCAAGAACCACGGCGGCGTGCCGAAGGCCGAGCTGAATGAAGAAAACCTCGAGGCGCTTGAGGCGGGTCTTCCGAACTTGCTGCAGCACGTGGAAAACATCACCACGGTGTACAAGCTTCCCTGCGTGGTTGCTATCAACGCATTCCCGACCGACACCAAGGCCGAGCTCGACTTGGTTGAGGCCAAGTGCAAGGAACTCGGCGTGAACGTTGCCCTTTCCGAAGTGTGGGCCAAGGGTGGCGAAGGCGGCGAAGAGCTGGCTCGCGAGGTTGTGCGCCTGTGCGAAAACGGCGACGATGAGGGCCGCAGCGCCGAGACGTTCGAGTTTGCCTATGGCGACGAGGGCGGTATCGCCGAGAAAATCGAGGCCGTTGCGAAGAAGGTGTATCGCGCCGATGGCGTCGACTTCACGCCTGCCGCGAAGAAGCAGATCAAGCATTTGGAGTCCATGGGCTTTGGCGAGTTCCCGGTATGCATGGCGAAGACCCAGTACAGCTTCAGCGACGACCAAACCCTGCTCGGCGCGCCGCGCGGCTTCCGCATCACGGTGCGCGAAGCGAAGGTGTCGGCTGGCGCTGGCTTCGTGGTGGCGCTCACGGGCAACATCATGACGATGCCCGGCTTGCCGAAGCATCCTGCGGCCGAGAACATCGACGTCGATGAAACCGGTAAAATTACGGGCCTGTTCTAACGAGTAAGCCCCTATGCCGACGCGGCATTGGGCTCTGGCGGCGCGCTTCGAGGTCAAGCTGCCGATCGCGTGCCGAAGTTGCGCGTCGCCTTGCTTTCGTCCGAACCGTGTTCGCCTAAGCCCATGCCGCTGATGTTTGTTCGGCCCGGGTTTTAATGGGTCAAAGGAACTGCGCCTTTGGCCCATTCTTCTTTATTTGGAACTCGTTTGAAAATGGGCCGCGGACGGTCTTTGGCCTATTGAGGATGCTTCTATGGTGAATACTGAATTTGTCGATGCTCTGGCTTCCGATGCCGCTGTGCCTGGCGGCGGCGGTGGCGCGGCCTATGCTGGCGCGCTTGCTGCGGCGCTCGGCGCCATGGTGGGAAATATTACGGCGGGAAAGCCAAAGTTCGCCGATGTTGCCGACGACATGCGTGCATCGGTTGTTGAGCTTGATGCGGCGCGAGCTCGTTTGCTCGAACTCATCGATGAAGATGCCGAGGCGTTTTCCCGGCTCGCGGCCACATGGAAGCTTTCGCGTGCGACTGAGGAAGAAAAGGCCGCGCGCCATGCGGCCGAGCAAGCGGCGCTTGTGGGCGCGTGCGAGGTTCCGTTGCACATCATGCGTGTGTGCGCGGCCGTAATCGAGTCTGACGAATTCCTCGCGAACAACGCGAGCAAACTCGTGCTTTCCGATGTGGGCGCTTCGGCGATCTTGGCGAAAGGCGCCCTGCAGGCAGCGGCGCTCAATGTGCATATCAACACGAA
>NZ_CDRRGL010000063.1:0-11000 GCF_977041755.1 Slackia sp. | reverse complement strand
ACGTTGACTTCGGCGAACCCGAAGGTCTCGAGACCATGGGCGATCTCGTGGAATACGTGGACAACCTGTAATTCCAAGCAACTTTGCGACGAAGACCCAGCTCGTTAGGCTGGGTCTTTCAGTTTTGTGTTCGAAATATGGTTGGCGTACGCCGTTTGACGTACGTGATTCAACGCCGTTGTTACGAAAACGTGCGCTACTTCTTCGAGGGCATCGCGCGGTGTTAGAGTTCGATTCAGCAAAGGACGAACTCACGAAAGCGAGTGGTTGAGATGACCGACGAGAATAAAAACTTCCCTGGTTCTGTTGAGCCCCGGAACGCTCAGGTTCCGCAGCCCCAGCAATACCCGCAGGGCGCATACACCGCGCCTGCGCAGAATCAGCAGCCCTATGGCCAGCAGGCCTATCAGCAGCAGGCGTACCAGTACTCCGTATATGCCGCACAGCAGGCAAGCGAGGCTCAAAACAAAGCGAACGCCAAAGCGGCTCACAAGGCTGACTCCAACATGAAGGCGGGCCTCGGTAAAACGTTCGCGGCGGGCTTTGGCGGCGCCGCGCTTGCGTTGGTGCTTGGCGCTGGCGGGTTTGCCGGCTACAGTGCGCTTACGGGTGGTGACGGGGGTTCGACCACGCTTGGCTCCA
This sequence comes from Slackia sp., assembly GCF_977041755.1. Classification (NCBI taxonomy): domain Bacteria; kingdom Bacillati; phylum Actinomycetota; class Coriobacteriia; order Eggerthellales; family Eggerthellaceae; genus Slackia; species Slackia sp. The sequence goes on along the minus strand of NZ_CDRRGL010000063.1, from coordinate 10,358 downwards.
CGACAAGCACGGTGATTTCTGCTTCTCCCGATGATTCGGGTGATTCCTCGACGCTTGCCGAGCAGGTGGCGCAGAAATGCCTGCCCTCGATTGTGAGCATCGACATCTATACCAAGAGCTCGTCTTCGAGCTTGATGAATGGCTTCGAAATGCCTGGAACCAACGACGATTCCACGCTTACCAATACATCGCTCGGCAGCGGCGTCGTGATTTCGAAAGATGGATATATCATCACGAACAACCACGTGGTCGAGGGCGCTGACGCCATTAAGGCGACCGTGAATGGCGTGGAATACGACGCGAAGGTCGTGAGCAGCGACTCTTCGAGCGACATCGCGGTGATTAAGGTCGATGCCGACGATTTGACGCCGATCGAAATCGGCAGCTCGTCCGATTTGCAGGTGGGCGAGTGGGTCATGGCGCTTGGCAGCCCGTTCGGTTTGGAAAACTCGGTGTCGACCGGCGTGGTGAGTGCATTGCAGCGTTCGAATACCATGCAAGACTCCACCACGGGCGAAACGGTGATTTACCCGAACATGATTCAGACCGATGCGACCATTAATCCGGGCAATTCGGGCGGTGCGCTGGTTGATTCCCAAGGCAAATTGATTGGCATTAACTCGATGATCTCGTCGTACTCCGGTTCTTCTTCGGGCGTCGGCTTTGCGATTCCCATCGATTACGCGATCGACCTTGCCCAGCAGATTATCGAAGGCAAGACGCCTACCCATGCCCAGCTTGGCGTTTCTATGGCGCAAATCAATTCGCAGATGGCGACGTATTACGATTTGGCCACCGATGAGGGCGTATACGTGGCCAACGTCTATGACGGAACTGCTGCTGCCGATGCGGGCATTCAGAAGGGCGACATCATCGTGTCTTTCGATGGCCAGAAGGTAACGTCGCCTTCCGAGCTCACGATTGACGTTCGCTCGAAAAATGTCGGCGACAAGGTTGATGTCGTTGTGAATCGCGATGGCGAAGAAAAGACTATTACCGTGACGCTTGGCAGCGATGAGAACTCGATGAGCTCGAATAGCGGTTCGAGCAACGGCTACGGCTCAGGAAACGGCTACGGCTCGGGTGATGGCTACGGCTCTGGTAACGGGTACGACTATGGTTACGGATACGGTTACAACGGTGGTTCGGGCAATGGTTCTGGGTTAGGCAGATTGTTCTAGAACGACGCGGCAAGGTTTTTCGGTTGGCTTGCGTTTCTCTTGTGAGTTGGCCGAAACCGCATGAGTTGAACGCTCGTATGTTCTCAACAAAATGGGTGGCTTCCACGATGGAGCCACCCATTTTTTTCTGTCGAGATATGCGTTCAGGAACCTGTTAAACGCTACGAGCATTTAACAGGTTATTGCGGCGTTTGCCAGTTCGCGGGTTGTCCTGCCATGCCGGCGCGAATACCCTCGATAATTACGAGTAGGCCCTTTTGGAACGAGGTCTCGGAATAGCCTTCGGCGACGGTTTGGCGCCAGCGCTCGTTGAAGCGCGGTTGTTCGGCGGCGGGGTTCGCTTTGCCTGTGAGCATGCCGGGGACGCGCGATGTCGTCGCAAAGCGCGCCGCATCGGCCTCTGCCTGCTTGCGCGCCGCTTCGGCTTGCTCGATGCGCAAATTTTGGCGTGCACGCAATGCGAAGCCCGTAAGATACGAGTCGGTGATGGCGATGAGCTGCACGGCGATATCTTCTGGCATTCCTTGGCCAAGATAGATAAGGCGCAGCTCGAGCATGTAGGGTTCGATGCCGGGCCCGACGCACGGGTCGCACATGAGCTCGGCGAAATGCGGGGAGGAAACGAAGGCTCGACGCAGCGAGAGGGTTGTGCGAATGAGCGTGTCTTCCCAGCGTTCGCCTCGCAGCGCGCGGGTGTCGACCGTTTTCAGAAAACGTTCGACCACTTCATTGAGCAAGCTCTCGCGCGAGGGGATGTAGCCGTACAGGGCCATGGCGCTTACGCCAAGCTCGTTGCCCAGCGCGCGCATTGAGCAGCCTTCGGTGCCCTTGTTGGCAATAAGATTGAACGCGCACTGCACGATCTCGTCTTTAGTGAGCGTTCCTTTTTTGCGTTGTTGCTTTGCGTACGCCACAGGTTTCCTTTCTCTGCTCGGCTTATGATAAACGGTTTTCTATACGATGTATAGAAAACCGTTATCACAAAGAAAGATCCTATTTGTTCATGGCATGCCGCATGGATCTATTGCGCGATGAGGCTTCCGAGGCGCATGCAATCGGCGCTCGCGTCATCGTCGGGATAATCTTTCGCGATAACCGAATCGACCACAACGAGCCCCGCTTCTTCGGCGCGCTGCTCCCACAGCTCCATCCATTCGCCGTCATTCCAATCGTACGACCCGAACAAAGCGACCCGTTTGCCTTCGAGCAGCGGCTCAACGGCATCGTACATGGGCAAGAATTCGGTATCTTCCAGTTCTTCGTCACCCATTGCCGGGCAGCCGAAGGCGTATGCGTCGTATTCGTCGATGCGCTCGGGGCCGAAATCCGTGGCGTTGATAAGATCGGCGTCGCTGCCTTTCGCGCGAACGCCCTGTGCAACGAGGTCGGCCATGGCCTCGGTGTTTCCGGTTCCGCTCCAATATACGATTGCGATTTTGCTCATGGTGTCTCCTTTTGGTAGTGAGTGCTTGTCTTCTATGCGTCGCTGAAAGCGTTTTCGCTGGGTTTGGGTGGGCTTAGCTGCAGCGTAGCTCGTGAATGTGCTTGGCCGCGCCTGACGGCGAGGCAAGGCGCCTACACTGCGGCTCGCGCCATATCGAATATGCTTACCGCGGCGCCGCTTCGGGTGTCGGCAAGGGCTTCAAGGGGCGCTCCTTGCGCGTAAAGCGCCTGGAATTCTTCCGTACAACGGCGATTGCGCTGGAATGTTTCAAGGGCGCTCTGCGGTTCCGAATACGCTTTCCACCCGCCGCAGGCGAGATACCCTGCGCCTTTTAGAGCGATGAATCCCGCCACATCGGCTGGAGGGTAGCCAAGAATGAGCCCTATCTCGTGCGGGAATGCCGATTCGCCTTGCGTGGTTTCGAGTTCTTCTCGCGAAAGCGCGGCTTTTGCTCGGCACTGGCAAACGTGATTCGGACCATGGTCGTGGTGGTGGCCCGTGGCACAGCAAGGAACGAATTGTTCGGGTTTGGGCGCGGGCGCGGTTTCGCAATTCGTTTGGTCAAGTGCTGCGCGCGATGCGTCAGCAGCTTGGATGCGGCGCTTGATTTCAGATACAACGCCTTCGGTGGAAAGGTCTTTGAATCCACTCTGCGTAAGCAGTTTGCGGGCGTGTTCATTGCTCAGAGCGCCCTCGACGAGCTTGGGGCGGAATACCAAAAGCAAAACGCCTCGAGCGCGGTTTGCAAGGGGTTCCACGCGAAGATGAAACCCGGCAAGCCTTGAGGAGATCTCCGCGATGGCCGAGCTCGCTTCCTCTTCCGTGAAGTTTGCGGTGCGATAGGTGAATAGATTGGCGGGCTTCATGCCTGCGAGGGTAGGGGCGGCGTGGCGCACGAGCTTTGTTTCAAGATCGCGAACCGCCATGCCCATCGCTCGCGAATTGGGGCGCTGCGATGACTCAAACGAAATGATGGGTGGCAAAACTCCTCCTATCAAAATGATTCGTATGCAAAAGGCAACCGCTTTCTGTAAGCAGTTACCGATGGCTAACAAATAGTGCTTATACCGTATGACCGGCCTTTCGCCAAGTACATTTGCGAAAAAAGTTAATTAAGGGATACAAATCGAGCAATGAATGGCGGCAATTGCGAAGGAGAGCCGCGATTCTCTTTCCGAATCTCGCGCGTTTCGTGCGTTTGCCCCAAGGAAATGCGGGTTCCCTCGCTTTAGCTCTCAAGAGTGGGATATCATGAAACGGTTATGCGAACAGCCAACTTTGCAAGTTTTAATGGAAGGGCGGAACTCCATGGTTTCACGCATCTACGTTGAGAAACGACCCGGCTTTGACGTCGAGGCGCGCCAGCTCGCGGGCGAGCTGCGCACGATTCTCGGTATCGACGGGCTTTCCCGCGTACGCTTGATCAATCGCTATGACGTTGAGGGCATTTCATCTGAACTATTCGACCAGTGCGTGCCTACGGTATTCAGCGAGCCGCAGGCCGATGTCGCAACGGCCGAATTGCCTGTTGAGGGCGCGACGATCGCCGACGACGGAAGCGTGAGCGCTCCTGCGGGCGTGGCGGTGTTCGCAGTGGAATTCCTGCCTGGCCAGTTCGACCAGCGCGCCGATTCTGCAAGCGAATGCGTGCAGCTCATTAGCCAAGGCGAGCGTCCCGATGTACGCTCTGCCAAGGTGTACGTGCTCGAGGGCGAGCTTTCCGCCGCCGATGTTGATGCCATCAAACATTACGTCATCAACCCGATTGAAGCCCGCGAGGCATCTCTTGCGCCGCGCGAGACTCTGCATATGCAGGTCGTGAACCCCGATCCCGTCGAAGTCATTGACGGGTTCATCGACCTCGACGAAGCGGGCTTGGAGGCGTTCCTTTCTGAGCGCGGCTTGGCGATGGATTTGGCCGATATCACGTTCTTCCAGAGCTATTTCCAAAAAGAGGGCCGCAACCCCACCATTACCGAGGTGAAGGTTGTCGACACTTATTGGTCCGACCACTGCCGCCATACCACGTTTGGCACCGAGCTTACCGATATCGCCATCGATGACGCCTGCGTGCAGGCCGCGTTCGACAAATACCTTGCCATGCGTGCCGAACTTGGCCGCGAGCATAAGCCGGTGTGCCTTATGGACATGGGCACCATTGGCGCGAAGTATCTCAAGGCCAAGGGCATTATGAAGAATGTCGATGAGTCTGAGGAAATTAACGCCTGCACGGTGAAGGTGACCGTCGACGTGAATGGTGAAGACGAGGACTGGCTGTTCCTCTTCAAGAACGAAACCCATAACCATCCCACCGAGATTGAGCCGTTCGGCGGCGCGGCAACGTGCGTGGGCGGAGCGATTCGCGACCCCCTTTCGGGCCGCAGCTACGTGTACCAGGCCATGCGCGTGACCGGCGCGGCCGATCCCACGCGCCCGGTTTCCGAAACGCTGTCGGGCAAGCTCCCGCAGCGCAAGCTCGTGACCACTGCTGCCGCCGGCTATTCGAGCTATGGCAACCAAATTGGCCTCGCGACCGGCCAGGTTCATGAGCTCTATCATCCCGGTTATGTGGCCAAGCGCATGGAAGTCGGCGCCGTTGTGGGCGCGACTCCCGCAAACCACGTGCGTCGCGAGTGCCCGGCTCCTGGCGACAAGGTCGTGCTGCTTGGTGGCCGCACGGGCCGCGATGGCATTGGCGGTGCGACCGGCTCCTCGAAAACGCAGAATGTTGACAGCATCGAGACCTCGGGCGCCGAGGTGCAAAAGGGCAACGCCCCCGTCGAGCGTAAGATTCAGCGCCTGTTCCGCCGTGGCGACGCGTGCCGCCTGATCAAGCGCTGCAATGACTTCGGTGCTGGCGGCGTTTCCGTTTCCATCGGCGAGCTGTGCGACGGCTTGTCCATTGATTTGGACATGGTTCCCAAGAAATATGATGGTCTCGATGGCACTGAGCTGGCAATTTCTGAGAGCCAGGAGCGCATGTCGGTGGCTTTGGCCGCCGAAGACGTGGACGAATTCATCGGCTACGCGCACGAGGAAAATCTCGAAGCCGTCGTGGTTGCCACGGTTACTGAAAGCCCGCGCTTGCTTATGACGTGGCGCGGCGATGCTATCGTCGATATTTCGCGCGAATTCTTGAATTCCAATGGCGCACCGAAGCACCAGGCCGCCCATGTAGTTGCCGCCGAGCCCTATGCTCCGCATTGGGAGGGCGCTACGGTTGACGAGCGCATGAAGAGCCTCGTGACCGATTTGAACGTGTGCTCGAACAAGGGCTTGGGCGAGCGTTTCGACTCCACCATTGGCGCGGCCACGGTGCTCATGCCGTTCGGCGGCGAGCGCCAGCTCACGCCTGCGCAGGCTATGGTCGCGAAGTTCCCGGTCGATGGCGAAACGAACACCGCGAGCGCCATGGCGTGGGGCTTCAATCCCTTCATCATGGAGAAAGACCAGTTCAAGGGTGCGTATATCTCGGTCGTGGAAAGCGTTGCGCGCCTTGTTGCCGCTGGCTTTAAGCGCGATGCCGCATACCTTTCCTTCCAGGAATACTTCGAGCGTTTGCGCGACGTTCCCGAGCGCTGGGGCAAGCCCATGGCGGCTGTGCTCGGTGCCCTGGAAGCGCAGATCGACCTGGGCATTGGTGCTATTGGCGGCAAGGATTCCATGTCGGGCTCTTTTGAGGAAGGTGACACCGAAATCAATGTGCCCCCAACGCTCATCTCGTTCGCGGTTTCTACCGGCAAGGTCGATCGCGTGACTTCTCCCGAGTTCAAGGGCGCTGGCCACAAGGTGGTTCGCATCGTTCCCAACGCGTACGATGCGGCCGGCCTGGTTCCTGCTGCCGATTCGCTCAACGCCACGTTCGCGCTTGTCGAGAAGCTCATTGGCGACGGCTCGGTGCTCGCTGCGGCAACGCCGGGCTATGGCTGCTCCGCCGAGACGCTCTTCAAGATGTGCCTGGGCAACAAGATCGGCGTGGTGCTCAACGATGTGCTTTCCGCCGATGAGCTGTTCAAGCTCGCTTATGGCAGCTTCTTCATCGAGCTTGCCGATGGCGTTGAGATTCCCGCAACCGACGGCGTGCTTATCGAGCACGTTGGCGAGACCAGCGAGGCGTATGTCTTCGGCACGCTCGACGAGACGCTCGACATGGCTGAACTGCAGGAGGCTTGGGAGCACGGCATCGAAGGCGTATTCCCGTATCGCAGCGCCGCCGATGACGCCGCCGCGCACGCCAAGGTCGAAAAAGTGAACTTCACTGAGGCCAAGCCGCTTACGTTCGCTGGCTCTATCGCGCGCCCGCATGTCGTGATTCCCGTGTTCCCGGGCACGAACTGCGAATATGACACCGCGCATGCCTTCGAGCGCGCTGGCGCCGAGGCCGAGGTGTTCGTGATCAACAACCTCACGCCCGCCAAGGTCGCCGAAAGCACGGCTGCGTTGGCCGAGGCTATTCGCCGCAGCCAGATCGTGATGCTGCCGGGCGGCTTTTCGGGCGGCGACGAGCCCGATGGATCGGCGAAATTCATCACGGCGTTCTTCCGCGCGCCGCAGGTGACCGAAGCCGTGCGCGATTTGCTGCAGAATCGCGATGGCCTTATGTTGGGCATTTGCAACGGCTTCCAGGCGCTCGTGAAGCTGGGCTTGGTGCCTTACGGCGACATCGTTGACGCGACGGCCGCCGCGCCGACGCTGACGTTCAATGAAATCGGCCGTCACCAGAGCGGGCTTGTGCGCACGCGCGTCGCCTCGAACCTCTCGCCGTGGCTTTCCCGCTGCGAAGTGGGCGACATTCACACCGTTGCCATTTCTCACGGCGAGGGCCGCTTCGTTGCAAGCGATGAAGTCATTGCCCAGATGAAGGCCGCCGGTCAAATCGCCACGCAGTATGTCGATGCCGCGGGCGAGCCGAGCATGGCGCTTGGCGCGAACCCGAATGGCTCGGTGCTCGCCATCGAGGGCATCACGAGCCCCGACGGCCGCATCTTCGGCAAGATGGGGCACTCTGAGCGCAGTGGCGCCGGCTTGTACAAAAATGTGCCGGGCGATAAGTATCAACCGCTCTTCGAGGGCGGCGTGAGCTACTTCGCCTAAACGAGGCATATTACCCCTTAAAGTGCAATGGGCTGTTCTTTTGAGAACAGCCCATTTTTTCGATTCTGCGTTTTCCTAAATCAGGCGAGGCTTGGTAACGGCAATTCGCGCAAGTGTTGAAATGTTTGCCGGAAGGGGCTTATAGCGCTTTCCATGCATCCAAAGGCTGGTGGCATGGAATCCTTCCAGCTCAGACGGCGCGCATTTTATAAGGTCTACATCACAGGTGAAAAAGCTCGCCTCGTATCCTTCGCGCAGAAGTCCCTTGGCCTCGCCGAGCGCCGCTCCGCCGTTCACTGTATAGGTCTTCAGGGCCTCGAAAGCAGAGAGCGATTGGTCTTCCAGGTAAAACTCTCGCATTCCGCGCATTTGTAAATAGGGATCGACGGTTTGCACTGGTGCATCGCTTGAACCAAGCATTGGAATGCCTGCCTCGGCGAAGTCTTTCAACGGAATTTGTTGATTGATTTTTTCGGGTGAGAGGAGCCTCTCATATCCATGCAAGTATCGTTTGTCTATCCATGAGTAGCCAGGCTGGATGGTTATATAGGGCCGAAGAACGTTAATTCGTTCCCTGTCGCTGACCGAAGGAAACTCGCAGTGGTCGATGCGGTGCTTTATGCGCGCCGCACCTGGGGCATCGGGGTTGGTGACGATTGCGTCTTTTTCATTGAGGCGCTCGTAAATGCCGACGAGTTGTTCAATGGCCAACTCGCCAATCGCGTGGGCCGATACCGCGAAGCCTCGTTCGGCGAGGTTTCGAATGGTTTTTTCTAGCTTCTCCGTTTCGAAATAAAGCGAACCTTGCGATCCGTTTATATAAGGCGTTTCGAATGCGGCCGTATGCGACCCGACTGACCCGTCGAGCTCCCATTTCATGCATCCGCCGACGCGCGGCGTGCGCATGGTGGGCAGTACTCGGGAGAGCCTTTCCTCATCCATGTATTGCGGAAACAGGCGGACGTCAAGAGGGAGGCGCTTGGCGTAGTGCGCAAAGGCTTCCACTGCACGGTCGCGAGGGCCGTCGTCGGTCCCTTCGAGTGCGCATATCGTTCCGATGCCGTACGAAGCGCATGCGTTGCAGAATTCAGCGGTGCCGCGTGCTATCGCTGCAGGGGTGAGAGACCCTACCGCATGCGCTGTGAGCGTTCCGATGTTCGCATCGTGGTCGGGGCCTCTTAGAATGCCATTGTCTGCTACTTTTCCGAAAAGCCCAACCGCCTTGAGCAGGGAGGTAGAACAGGAGCTTGAGTGTCCGTCGAAATTGAGGACGAGTATCTCGCGTCCGGCGCCCCAGTCGTCAAGCTCGAAGCGCGTGGGAAGGCGGCCTTCATCGAACGTTGCGGCGAAGTAGTTGGCGAATACTGAAAGCGAATCGGGTTTTGTGTTGGCGACATGGTTGCGAATAATGCTCTCGGCTCCCGTTAAAGTATGCGGTTCGACAGAGCCATTTTCGAAATGGCATATCTCGACGGTCATAGCGTTGAAAGCGATCGCTTCCATCATATGCATATGCGAGTCAATGAGTGCAGGAAATACATGCGCGCCATGCAGGTCGACGACTTTGGTATCTTTTGCCGCGAGCTCATCTATGTTAAGTGGGCTTCGCCCACCTGCGGGCGAATCGAGTGCCACGATGCGGCCGTTCTCGACGACGATGGTGCCACAGAGGTCGTTCTCGTCTTCCATAGTATGGAAGATGGCGTTGGTGAATACCGTTTTCATTCGATCCTCCTAAATGCTCACGGCGCTTCCGACGGCCGCAATGATAAATGCTCCAGCAACGAGGATTTGCATGGGCAGGCTGCTAAGGGAGGTTGGTAGCAGCGTTTGCCCATTTTCTTTTCGACAAGCACGATAGGCAGGAACGACCAAGATGGCGATCATGACCGAGATGAGTCCGCCGACAATGCGCATAATATCAAGGAAGCTTCCAGCATTTGCGAGTACGAGGAGCAGCGAAGGCAGTGTTGCGATGAGCCAGCAGAGATTTTTATTCCAGTTGGTTTGCTCGCGTACGATATCCGACAATGCTAAAGAGATAGACCAATACGTCGTGAGCATCGCGAGTATAGTGAAAACCGAGCCGAGCACTTGCGCCCATGTGCCGATGCCTTGCGACCAGCCGATTATGGCGAGTTCGGTTACGGAAGCCGATGCAGCTAGCGAGCATCCAACAATGACGACGATGAATGCGAGATTCAGTCCAAGCCCAAGCAGGATGGCATGGCGCACTTTCGCGGGGTTTCCATTAAGCCCCTGTACTGCTTGAGGCACGCTAAAGAAAGCAACGAATGAGAACATCGCCATGCCGAAGAATGCGAGCAGCTCATTAGGTTGGCCTGCGGAGAGATTGAGCGGATTGTCGAGGTGAAACAGGGAGGCTCCAGCCAAAACGGCAATGATGGCAATGATGATTGCAATTGAAATCGACTCGGACATGCCGAGTACTTTTAATCCGAACAAGACAACTGATGCTGCGATAGCGTAGAAAACGAGCTTAGCTGCCATGGGGGAAAGCCCGGCTGCTTGCAGGATTTCTGCGCCGCCGGCAATGTATGCGGCTAAATTTGCGATGAGCACGACAACGGTAAGTGCGAAGAAAACTGCGGTTAGGACCCTTGCGAACTTTCCTTTGA
>NZ_CDRRGL010000062.1:0-11050 GCF_977041755.1 Slackia sp. | reverse complement strand
GCGTGAAAATGGTGACGCCCAGCTCCTGCTCGAGGTCTTTGATGGCCGTGGAAAGGTTCGACTGCGTCGCGAACAGCTCGCGCGCGGCGGCATTGATGGAGCCGTATTCCGCGACGGCGATAAGGTAACGAAGTTGTTGCAGTGTGGCCATAGGGTTTTTCCTTTACGAATTCGGCTTTATGCCGGCAAATGCGTCGAACCGAATTCTACCGCGCCGCGCGCTATAAAACGGAAACTCCAACTCCCACCAGCCCAGGACCGGTATGCACCACGAGCGCGGGCGAGATTTGGCAGAAAATCACGTCAATCGCCTGAGGGAATTCGGCCTTCAAATCGTCGGCAATGACGCGCGCTTCGGCCTCGGCGTCGCCGTGAGCCACGGCGAAACGAACCGAGCGGCCCTCTTCGAGAGCGGCGGCGGCAACCTTCTTCGCAAGCGAAACGGTCTTCTTCAGCGAGCCCTTGCGGCCGTGGCTTTTCGCGCACACCACGTATTTGCCCTCTTCATTACACTTGATGGTGGGGCGAATATCGAGCTTCGAGCCAATCGAGTACGTCGCGGCGCCAATGCGGCCGCCCTTATAGAGATACTCGAGCGTGTTCACGCAGAAAAAGCCCTCGGAACGCTCGGCGGTACCCTCGGCGCGGGCGATAACCTGCGAGAACGGCATGCCCGAGCCAACGAGCTCGCACACGAGCACTGCGGTAAGGCCCGCAGCTATGCCGATGCTCTTCGTGTCAATCACAGCGCACTGCAAATCGGCACGGCCGGATGCGATGCTGCGCACCAAGTCGTAGGTACCCGAAAGCCCCGAGGAAATCGTGACGGCAATCACATGGGTGTAGCCTTCAGCGACAATTCGATCGAACAGGGCCATGATATCGGCAGGCGCCGGCGTCGAGGTTTTAGGAATTTCGGTTTCGAAGCGACGGTAGACTTCTTCGGGCTGAATAGTCACGCGATCGAGAAAGTCGCCATCGGAATAGTTCACATGAAGGGGAGCGATGAACACGCCGTACTTTTCGACGACCTCCGGCGGCACATCGGTCGCGGAATCGACCAGCACGGCGATACGCTGATTTTCCGCGTCGCCCTCGCCTGCCGCGGCGGCCACGGTGGCGGCAACCGTCTCGGCGGCGTCAGACGCCGTAGCTACAGCAGTTGCGGCCGCTTCCGCCGCCTCGCCAAAAACCGCGGCTGCGTCAGCGGCAACGGCGTCGCCGAAGTCGCGAACTTTTTCAATCCCCTGCTTAATGGCGCCATTAATGCCGTTGTTGCCAATCATGGAGCCTTCCCTTCTTCACCCAACAACGCTTGCGCGATGCCGGCATTCGATACATCTCGTTTTGAAAACCAGCTTATGTGCGCAGCAAAACCGTGTCAAGCAATATGGAGTTTGATTGGACGCTTCGCAACGGTAGCGTTTCCAGTACCCGCACAGGAGCATGCGACGTGCTACGCTTGCGTCCATGACACGCAAAGCAAAACATATCCAAGCACTCAGCGAGGCGGAATACGTCGAACTTATTCGCGAGCTGCGCCTGGCGCGCTATGCCGATATTCCCACGATCGACTTGTACATGGATCAGTTGCTCACCTATATAGATGCGCAACTGCGCCCGCTCGTGGCGCCCGACGAAAAGCTGCTCACAGCTTCCATGGTGAACAACTATGTGAAACAAGGCATTATCCCCGCACCGAAGGCCAAGCGCTACACCGCGAACCACGTTGCCATGCTTACCGTGATTTGCCTGATGAAACGCACATTCTCAATGGACGACATCCATTCGCTGCTGCGAGTTTCGGCGGCGACCCACGGCATCGACCACGCATACAACTTCTTCTGCGAGGCGGTAGAGGAAACCCTTCGCCAGCTCTTTTGCGGCGAAGTCGCCCACACGAGCCTTGGGTCGTGCGACATCCGCAAACCAGACGGCCCCGCATTCGCCCTCCAGGTAAGCAACGCCGCCGACCTTTCCCCCGAGCGTCGACTCGCGCTTTCGGCGGCAACGAGCGTCGCGAATAAAATCTATGTCGAGAAGTGCTTTGAGCTGGGTATTCTCGATGGAGCACGCAATGCGCAGCTGCGAAAGGCAGAAAACTAATGGCCAAAACGAGCGAACACGATGCCCTCGTCGAGCCCGAAAGGAAATCGACCGAAAGCGACCTAACAACGAAGACCCAGAACGAAACAGCCGAAGCCGCAGGCGCCACAGCCAACGCAACCTCTGCCGAGTCGACCCCGGCTCGAGAAACTAAGGCCGCAGCCGAAGGGGTCGCCAAACTCCACGCCCCTCGCCTCGATGGAGCCGACATAGCCGCGGCCGCAAACCAAGCCGCCGCAAAAGCGTGGGACAAGCATCGTGCGCGCATTCTTAACCGCATTGCCGAAAAGGAAATCGCACGCGACATCGTAACGCTCGCTGGCATGACGGAAATCTACTGCGCCGACCACCACGCCGCCGCCGACCGCACGCCATACGAAAGCGAAGCCACCGCCGTGGGCATGTATCCCCAGCACAAGATTCCGCGCCTTTGCCCCGAATGCGCCGCACATTTGCGCTACGGCGAAGTTCGCCGAGCACTGTGCCGACGCGAGCCGCGCCCCGCATGCAAAACGTGCAAGAGCCATTGCTACACACCCACCGAATCGGCATGGCAGCGCCGCGCCATGGCCTACGCGGGCCCCAGGGCAATGTTTCGCGGGCACGCGATTGAAGCAATTCGCCACCTTATCCATACGAGGAAGAGCTAGAGGGAGTCACCTGCGCCGGCAATACGCACAACGGCGCGCAGCCCCCCCCCGACCAACTTCGCATCGTCGACAGACGCCCGAAACAACGCGTCGCCTTGAGGTGTTCCTCCCTGGCTTGCGTTTCCATCTGCAGAAAAAAGGTTCCATTCCCCAACTTTCTCGCCCTTTGCGCTTTATCATAGATGCGTGAAGGAAACCAGCAACGCCGCCCATAGGCGCGCGCGGGGAAACGAGGGCACCATGATCAATCAACGCATGTACGAGTTGGGCAGCGAACCGTCGGCGATTCGCGAGCTGTTCGCATACGGCCAAGCACGCAAGGCCGAAATCGGCGAGGATAACGTCTTCGACTTCAGCATCGGCAACCCCAGCGTTCCGGCACCCGAAGCGGTTAAGCGAGCAATTCTCGATGTGATGGAGCAGCCCCCCGCCCAAGTGCACGGCTACACCCCCAGCCAGGGCGCACCGAGCGTTCGCGCCGCCGTGGCCGCATCGCTCAACCGCCGCTTCGATACGTCGTACGAAGGTGCGAACATCTACATGACCTGCGGCGCCGCCGCATCGCTTTCCATCTGCTTCAACGCCGTTGGAAACCCGGGCGACGAGTTCATCGTGATTTCGCCCTATTTCCCCGAATACAAGGTTTGGATTGAGAACGCCGGCTGCAACTGCATCGAGGTGCCCGCTCGCCGCGACGATTTCCAAATGAACATCGAAGCCATCGAAGACGCCATTACGCCGAAAACCAAGGCCATCGTGATTAATTCGCCCAACAACCCAGTTGGCTCGGTGTACCCCGAATGTGACCTGATCGAACTCGCCAACGCGCTGCGCCGCAAGCAGGACGAATTCGGCATCACCATTTACATCATCGCCGATGAGCCGTATCGCGAAATCGTCTACGGCAACGTGCGCGTGCCGTTCGTTCCGCCTATCTACGAGAACACGCTCGTATGCTACTCGTATTCCAAATCGCTCAGCCTGCCAGGCGAGCGCATTGGCTACATTCTGGTTCCCAACACCATGCCCGACTGGGAACGCACCTTCAACGCCGTGTGCGGCGCGGGCCGCGCGCTTGGCTTCGTGTGCGCCCCGTCGCTTCTGCAGTACGTCATCGAGCGCTGCGTTGACGAGCCGAGCGATGTTGAGGCCTATGCGAAGAACCGCGAAGCCCTGTATGGCGGCCTTACGAAACTCGGCTACGAGTGCGTTGCGCCCCAAGGCGCATTCTACTTGTGGGTTCGCGCGCTCGAACCCGACGCTCAGGCTTTCGCCGAGGCCGCGAAGGCACATGAGCTGCTGCTCGTTCCCAGCAACAGCTTCGGCGTCGAGGGCTGGCTGCGCGTAAGCTACTGCGTCGCCCACGAGACCATCGTGAATTCGATGCCCGCATTTGCCGAGCTTATGCGCGAGTATCAAACGAGATAGCGCATCTTAAACAACGCGTTTTTTGACGCAAAAACACGAGGGCTCGCCTACCGCAGGCGAGCCCTCGTTGCATAGAGGTGCCGAAACCGCGCGGGCAAATTGGGCTGAGCTTTTCGCGTGCCGCGCCCGCATGGGCTGCGGACTTACGCAGGCTCAGCACATGCGTGCAGGCAACAACGTTAGGCCGCTGCCGCGCGAACGCCGCGCCATTCGGCCCTATCACTTCTGGAATTTCTTGGCCTCTTCGGCTTCGACGCCCTCCATCGAGACACCGTATTTCGCGGTTTTCGGATCTTTGCCGCCATCTTTAAGCAGCTCATCGACGCTTTCCGCACGCAGCGCCTCGCGTCGCGCATCGTGCTTTTCCTGATAGCGGCCCGCCGCAACAGCATCGAGCTTCACATTGCGGAAGTACACGATCCAGTTCGCCGCGATGGCAATCATGTTCAGGAAATAGACCGCCAGCACCCAGTTGATTTGGCCCGATACGAACTTCGCCGCAATACCGGCAACGTAGCCCAACGTGATAAGCAAAATGAACTGCCAGCTTGTGCCCGCAGCCGTGCGCGCCTTCGCCGCCTTATACGCATTCATCGGCCACGACAAGCCAAAGCAAACCAGCATGACCGCTTCAAGAAATTCCGCCATTGCACCCTCGATTTCTCGGATTTCAAACCCTTTGAGAATAGTTCGCGCGCATCATAGCGTCTAATATATGAATTAGTTATCTATCATCACTTTTACGTTATGATTCAAGAAAACGAAGGGAGCGCCGTGGAGCTTTTGCAGTTGAGATATTTTCTGGAAGTTGCGGAAAGCGAGCACGTCACGCACAGCGCCCAGAAACTTCGCGTATCGCAGCCCTCGCTCACCCAAGCGATTAGCCGCCTCGAGCGAGAACTGGGCGTGCAGCTTTTCGAGCCAGAAGGGCGCGGCATTCGCCTTACTGAAGCAGGCCGCTTCTACAGCAAACGCATCGCGAAAGCGGTGGGGGAAATCGACTCGGCGACCAGCGAGCTTGCGCGGTTCGACGAAGAGCGCAGCTCGATCGTGCGCATCAACGTTGTTTCGGCCTCGAGCATCGTCGTTGACGCCGTCGCGGAATGGCGCACTCAACACCCCGCGGCAAAGTTTCAGATTGTGAGCAGCGAAACCGCCAGCAAAATTGAACCGTGCGACATCGAAGTGCGCATGCAAACGGGGAAAACGCCGGAAGCGAAGGGCGCGCGCCTATTCAAGGAACGCATCATGCTCGCCGTGCCCACAACGAACGGCGACGAAACCGAGGAGTGCGCGTTGCGCGAAACCAAAGAGCCCGACGCAGGTTTTCGCGACAATCCAGGAAAAGGCGAGAGACCTGGAAGCGAAGAGCGCGACATCGCAGCGAGCGACGCCTTGGCCAACGGCCGCGGCGAAGCGATTTCGCTGGCCCAGGTGCAAAACAGCGGCTTCATCATGCTCGCAGGCTCGCGCAACATCAGCAACCTCTGCCTGTCGCAATGCGTCAAACTGGGGTTTCGCCCCACAATCGCCTTCGAGAGCGATAACCCATCGGTCGTGCGCAAGATGATCGGCCTTGGCCTCGGCGTTGGCTTTTGGCCCGAACACAGCTGGGGCGAGCTTGGCGCCGGCGCGCGCCTTGCTCCCATTCTTGAGCCGGGATTCGTACGCACCATCGAAGTCGCGCGAACGCGCCACGGCGGCTCGAACGAGCAGGCCGATAAGTTCTATTCGTTCCTGCTTCAGCGATTCGAAGCCCGCTGGAATATCTAGCGGTTCCCCGCGTCAACCATGGTAGACTTTTGCGTACATGTGCGAGAGAAAGGGATTCCATGGCCGCGCAATGCAATTTAATCATCGATTCATGCTGCGATTTGCCGCTGAGTATGCTGCAAATCGAAGGCGTCGATACGCTGAACTTCAATTACGTCATGAGCGATGGCGACCACGAGGACGATTTCTATCAATCCATCACGCCGCACGAGTTCTACGAGAAAATTCGCAATGGAGAAATGCCGAGCACCTCGCAGGCTTCGCCGGCGGCAATCGAAGCGGCATGGCGCCGCGCTGCCGAAAACGGCATTCCCACGGTATACCTATGTTTCTCGAGCGGCCTTTCGTCGAACTACTCAACTGCGGCGGCGTTGCTTGCCCAGGTGAAAGAGGAATTCCCCGATGCGCCGCTCTATTTGGTCGACCTTATGATCGGCTCTACGCCCGAGGGCTTGCTCGTTCTTGAGGCGTTGCGCCAGCGCGATTCGGGGCTTTCTGCAGAAGAGCTGGTCGAGTGGGCCGAACAGGCGCGCTACTTCGTGCAAACCGCTTTCATGGTTGACGACCTTGATGCGCTGCACCGCGGCGGACGCATTCCCGCATCGGTTGCCGCAGCAGGCTCGGCACTCAATGTGAAACCCCTGCTCACCTTCGATACGTCGGGGCACTTGGCGCTCACGGGCGCCGCGCGTGGGCGCAAGAAGGGCCTGAAACAAATGGCCGATTTCTTCGCAAAAGAGCATGATACGCAAGGTGGTTCGCCCGTAGTGCTCATCGGCAACGCCGACTGCCCGAAAGACGCCGAAGCGCTGCGAGACCTTTTGGCCAAACAAGACGAGAGCATCACCGTGGTACAGCACAATATTGGTGCCACCATCGGCAGCCATGTTGGGCCCGGCATGGTGTCGATTTCGTTCTGGGGCGGCGACCGCCGTGAAAACATGTCCGTCGCCGACCGCATCGCCGCAAAAATCAAGCGCGGCTAGCAAGTCGAACGGACGGTTCGGGGCCGCAGGACATCAAGGCGCTCTGGGGCCCCGACTCACTACCGTCATCTCGCCGACCTCGGAGCCCCTTTTTTCGCAATTGCCCGTCGCGGCCAATCGTAGCAGACTCGTATTGCATGCACATGAACGGACCCTCTACGCACCTTCCCTCTCTCTTCTCGCACCTTGCCTCTCTTCCTCATCCCCACAAGTGCCCGTCGGCGCAAGGGCCCGCGCTCGAAAAATCCCATCCCTGCAAAGCCCATCCCCCGTCTCTTATGTTTGTCGCGGTTCCGTGGCGCCGAGGTAACGTTTCGATTCAGATTCTTCCCATTGTGCGAACGCGCGATATGTTCGACTCGTACCAAACGCATTCACCGCAAGCCAATCGAGCGCTTGCTTTTATTTGATAGGAGGCAACCATGGACAGACGCGCATACAGTCAAGAAAACCGCAATAAGCGCGCCGATTCGGTGGCAAAAACCGTCGTTATCTCGCCCAAGGCTGAAGCCGAAACCCCTAACCCAACCGGAATCAAGGGCCTTTTTGAGGGGCTTTCGGTTTCACAGGTCACCGCCGGTGCGTTGGCCGCGGTGACCTCGATGCTGCTTTCTGCGCAAATTGGCATTGCCGGCTCGGTTATCGGCGTCGCCGTAGGCTCTGTCGTGTCGACCGTTTCATCGCAGCTTTACAAAAAATTCCTGGCAGGGTCAGCCGAAAAACTTCGCGGCTTTGCCTCGAGCGACAACGAGGAAGAAAATGCGGCGGCTAACGCCGTTGCCGCCCAAAGCGCAACCCGAAGCTTCGCACACGCGCAAACCACCGTTATGCCCATCACACGCGCACCATTCGAGGGCGCCGAAACCACCACGCTGCCTTCGGTGGGCACGGCGACGCGCGCATTCAACGAAGCGGCGGTCCCGTCGGCCAATTCCGCCGAAACGAGCGTTCTATCCGCGGGCCAAATCGTTGGAGCCGATGCACACGACATGCGCGGCAGCCAAGCCGCTCAAAGCACCCAATCGAATACGCCGCGCATCAATAGCGCAGCCGGTCATACGGGCAATGCGAGCCACGCAACAGGCGTCGTCGAGATTGAGGCCCAAAAACAAAAGACCATGCAGCGCCGCGTGCTCGCGGTTTCAGTCGCCTCGTCCCTTGCGGCAATCCTGCTGTTCGCGGGCCTCGTGCTTATGTTCACCGGTGGCGAAGGCATCGGTACAAAAGTAGCCCCGTTCACCGGCGAAGTCGTAACGAGCCAGCTTGCAGACGAAAACAGCGCTGCGACCAGCAACGACACCGAAAAAACCCATGATGCCAAGAAGGCCGAGACAACAACTCAAAACGAAAACGAGAAGAACAGCACTCCGCAATCCCCTCAACAAAATTCGACGCAGAGCGCTTCCAACTCTTCATCCACAACCGAATCGGGCGCAAACTCCAGCAACACGAATTCGGGATCGGAGAACTCGAGCTCCGCAAGCGGCAACAACAGCCCATCCTCAAGCGGCTCAGGCTCCGGTCAAACTTCCAGCAATAATACGAATTCAAATTCCAACAACGCAAACAGCTCTGGCTCTGGCTCAACGGATTCGGGCGGAAATGCCACAAATTCAGGGTCAACGGGGTCGGAATCGAGCGCATCGTCGCAAGCAGGGTCGGGCAAGTAACCCACGGCGAAATATTTCGCTCGGCAAGAAAAGCCGCGAGGCGGCAACACGCGCCCAAGTGAAAACGAATTCAGCTCCACAGCCAACTCCAAGAAAGCGTATGCATACATACAAAAGCGGGCCTGCATCATTCTGCAGGCCCGTCGTCGTTCAGGGCAAATATGTTTGCCATTTGGCTCATCGCCCCGCGCGTTCGTTAGTCGACGCTCTTCAAACTTTCAACCATATCGATTTTCTTGAGCTTGAATTTCATTGCCAAAGTCACAATAACCGAGAACAGCATGGTGAGCGCAAATGCGATAATGAAGCTCAAAGTGTGAATTTCGCGGCCAAACATCACCTGATCGACCTCGGCGGTGATTACAACATAGCCCTCCATGGCAATGCCAAGGAACAAACCAACGAATGCGCCAATCAGCGAGAGCAGCATGGTTTCGCGATAGATATACGCGTTCACCTCATGCGGCGTGAAGCCAAGCACCTTCAGCGTGGCAATTTCTCGCACACGCTCGGTGATGTTGATGTTCGTGAGGTTGTACAGCACCACGAACGCGAGCAGGGCCGCAGCAACCACAAGCACCACCACGACCGAATCGACGCTCTTCAGCATGCTGCGATAGCTGTTGATGGTTTCGTCGTTATACGTCACGGTTTTCACGCCATCCATCGCGAGCACGTCGTCGCTGAACACTTCGCGCACGTCATCGCCCTCGGCAACGTTCGCGAGCAGCGTCGCATACGAAGGCGCTTCACCCATGGTGGATTCGTACAACGCAGGCGACATGAGCACGTATTGCGCCACGTAGTTCTCCATAATGCCCGACACGCGCACCTCGCGGCCTTCGCCCGTCGCGTTGCCAATGGCGTCTTCGTCGTAAATCGCGATGGAATCGCCCACCGAAACACCCAGCTTCGTCGCGAGCTTCTCGCTTATGAGCACGCCTTCATCGTCAATCGCGAGGAGCTTGTGGCCCACGCGCGTGCGCAGCGTGTTGAAGTTGCCGAATTCCTGCGTATCTTGCGGCACGTTCAACTCGACGCGTTGGTCGATATCATCCGACGCTCCCGGGGTGCGCACAATTTTATTCTCGGTAAGCACCCATGCCTTCGGACCTTCGGAGTCGGCCTCGACGCGTTCGGCCACGGCATTCTTTTCGGCATCGGCAACATCGGAATCCATGCGCACGATGGCGTTGTAGTGGTACAGCTCGCCATACTGCTTGTCGATGATATCGTTGATGGCGTTTTGCAAACCAAGACCGGTGAGCAAAAGCCCTGTGCAGCCTGCAATGCCGATAATCGCCATGAAGAAACGGCGCTTATAGCGGAAGAGGTTGCGCGCGGTGACCTTCCAACTGAACGACATGCGGCTCCACAGCGGACGAATGCGTTCGAGCAGAATGCGCTTGCCAGCCTTCGGCGCGCGCGGCAGCATAAGAGCCGCTGGTTTTTCGCGCAGGGTGGCCATCGCGGCGAACAGCGTTGCCGCAACCGTGATGCCCACAGAAAGGCCCGCCGCCAGCAAGAACAGCGCGGGGTCGATTGGCGTAGGCCTGCACGGCACAACATAAATAATCGCGTACGCATTCATGATGAACCACGGCAAAAACTGCGACAGCAGCACAATGCCCACGATTGAGCCCACGCCGCTGGCGACCATGGCATACACCAAATACTTCGAGGCGATGCGCCCATTGGAATAGCCAAGCGCCTTGAACGTGCCAATGAGCACGCGCTCTTCATCGACCATGCGCGTCATAGTCGTAAGCGAAACCAAGGCGGCCACAAGGAAGAACAGCAGTGGGAACACCTGGGCAATTTGATCAATGCGTCCCGCGTCGGAACGGAAGCTTTCGGCGCCGATGTTCTTCTTCAAATCAAGCGCATACACGTCGGCATCCATGGTGGCGATGTCGTCCACCTCGGCTTGGGCGTCGGCGAGCTGCGCTTCGGCGTCGGCGAATTCGGCCTCGGCCTGGGCGCGCTTATCAGCAAGCTCGGCCGCGCCGCTTTCCCACTGTGACAAGCCATCGGCATATTCAGCCTGGCCGCTTTCGAGTTGAGCGCGGCCCTCATCGAGCTGCGCCTGGCCTTGGGCAAGCTGCGCCGCAGCAGCATCAAGCGAGGCCTGACCGCTCGTGAAGCCCTGGTTGGCCGCAGCCTTCTGGGCAGCAAGCTCCTGCTCGCCCGCCGAAAGTTGCTCAGGCACGCCCGCGGTTTCCGTATCGATTTGAGCGATGCCCGCCTGAAGCTGAGCGATGCCCGTTTCGATTTCAGTTTTCTGGGACTCAAGCTGCGCTTGCTGCTGCTGGAGCTGTGGCAAGGACGCCTGGGCTTGGGCAAGCTGCTGTTCTAGGGCTGTCTTTTGCGCCTCGAGCTGCGCTTTCGTTTTCTCGTAAGCGGAATCGGCCGAATCGAGCGCGTCAATTTGCGCTTG
>NZ_CDRRGL010000061.1:0-11074 GCF_977041755.1 Slackia sp. | reverse complement strand
GCTTGAAGCGGTGGGCGGCCGGCCGTATTTGGTCGAATTGGCTAACAATACGCTCGCTCTTACCAACTGGAAGAACCATACCGAAATCGTGAAGCGCAACAGCGTGCTGCGCGATTTGGTGTACGCATCAACCAATATCAACGCCCTGGCGTACGACGCACCCGACGATACCAACGAAGTTATCGAGGACGCGGAAAAGATGCTGTTTGAGGTTACGCAGAAGCGCGTTTCCTCTTCGTTCCAAAACATCACCGACTTGCTCACGCAGGCTTTCGACGAAATCGACGAGCTCGTGAACAACAAGAACCAAATGGCGGGCACGCCGACCGGCTTCACCGACGTCGACAAGCTATTCTGGGGTTTGCGCGGTGGCGACCTGCTTATTTTGGCCGCACGACCTGGTGTTGGCAAAACGTCATTTGCTTTGAACCTCGCTACGAACGCCGCGAAAGCCGGCGCTGCGGTTGCCTTGTTCAGCTTGGAGATGGGCGCCAATCAGCTCGTGCAGCGTATTTTGTGCGCTGAGGCGCGCGTGAACTTGGGCCAGTTGCGTGCAGGCAATTTGCAGGAAGGCGACTGGAACGCCATCATGAACGCTGCGGCTACCCTTTCGGGGCTCGAACTGTATATCGACGATACTCCGGGCCTCTCGTTGCTCGAAATGCGCGCGAAGGCCCGCCGCCAGCTGCGCGACAAGAAGAAGGGCCTCATCATTGTCGACTACCTGCAGCTTATGCAGCCGCCGTCGAACCGCCGCGATGGCAACCGCGCCGTCGAGGTCGCCGAAATCTCTCGTGGCCTGAAGGTGCTCGCGAAGGAAATGGACATGCCGCTGCTTGCGCTTTCCCAGCTTTCCCGTGCCGTTGAGATGCGTGGCAGCAAGCGCCCCATGCTTTCCGACCTTCGTGAATCGGGCTCCATCGAGCAGGACGCTGACATCGTTATGTTCATCGACCGCTCCATGGACGAAATGGAGGCCGAGACCGACGGCCGTCCCGATTGGGGAACCGCCGAACTTATCGTCGCTAAGCACCGTAACGGCGCCACCCGCGATATCACCTTGTCGTTCAATCCTGAATACACCAAGTTCGGCAACTATATCGACGCATCCCAAATCTAGACAATGTCTGGACTGCCCGTACCACGGGCTTCGTTCTCATCGCCGGTTCGTTCTGCGCTTTGTTTCGCCCTCAAACGCCGCTGTATTCGCAGCGGCGTTTCTTATGTGAGACCCTGCGGGCATCGAACGGCTTTTCGCTGTCGTTGATGCGAATGCTGCGCACCGATTCGCGGCTATCGGGTACACTCGACGTATGAGCGAGCGTATTACATTCATTCATTCGGGCGACATCCATTTGGGTGCGCCTTTTCGCGGTTTGCGCGACCTTTCCCCGAAATGGGCCGACCGGCTTACGCGCGCGATTCCCGAGGCGTACGACCGCGTGGTTGATGCGGCAATCGAGCGCGGGGTCGATTTCGTGCTGTTTGCGGGCGACGAATTCGACACCGACAAGCCAAGCTACGCCCATCATCGCCATTTCTTGCAGGGTCTCGAACGCTTACGCGATGCGCAGATCCCCGTATACCTCATTGCGGGCAATCACGACCCTTATGCGACGTGGGCGGGTTTGCGCGACCAGCTTCCCGAAAACGTGCATATGTTCGGCTCCGACGAGCCGGGCTATGTCGTCTATGAGCGCGATGGCGAACCTGTCGCGGTTATCGCCGCGCGCGGCTTTTCGAATCAGGCGCCTGAAAGCGATATCGCTGCGGGCATGACGCGCGCTGCAGCCGAAGCGGCGTGCGGCGTGCAGGTGCCGTTTGTCGTCGGCATGTTGCACACGGGGTTGTGGATGGATCCATACAAGGCCCCTACCAGCGAAGATGTCCTGTATGCGTCGGGCATGGACTATTGGGCGCTGGGGCACATCCATAAAAACTTCCGCTTTCCTAAAAACGCCGCCGAGACCAAAATCGCTTTCTGCGGCTGCGCGCAGGGCCGCGACATTAAAGAAGTCGGCGACCGCGGTTGCTATGCGGTGACGCTCGAGGAAGGCGTGCCCAACCAACTTGAATTCATCGCGTGCGAATCGGTCGAGTGGGAGCAGTTGCGCGTCGACGTATCTGCCTGTGCGGGTGCGGAAGATGTGCTTGGCGCTTGCGTTCGTGCTATGTTCGATGCGAATTCCCAGGTGATATGCGAGGAAATGATCGCGCGCGTCACGCTCGTGGGAGCAACGCCTCTGCATGGCATGCTCGCGACCCCGGGGTATATCGACGAAATGCGCGACGAGCTCAACGAACGTTATCCGTCGTTTTTCTGCGACGCGCTTATCGACGAGACGACTTCCCCTCTCGACAGGGATGCGATGCGCGCCGCGGGCCTTTTCGAGGCTTCGCTTCTTCGCGAATCGGCGAAGCTCGCCTCAAACAAGCAGGAAACCATCGAATACTTGCAGCGCGAATTCGCCGCTCGCGGCCTCGCGTTGCCGGCGGGCATCGACCGAGCGCTCGAAGGTGCGTGCGCGCGCGCCGAAGATATGGCCCTTGAGCTTTTGGAGGGGCGTGAGCAGCTATGACGGCGAAGCATGCGGCTCAACATTCGAAGAAAAAAGCGCCCGCGCAGTCGAGCATTGACGCGTCGCGCGATTTGATGCAATCGGAAAACGCCCACGCGCCTGAGAACCCCCAAGCGGAAAGCCATGCGGGCATATACCTTCAGCGAGCGCATATGGCGGCGTTTGGGCGTTTCATCGACCGAGCGCTTGGGCCTTTCAAGTCGGGTCTCAATGTGGTGTATGGCCCCAACGAGGCGGGCAAAACCACCGCTCGCGCATTCGTGGGCGGCGTGCTGTTCGGCTGGCCCGAAGCGCGCGGCTCGCGCAATGCATACAAGCCTCGCGCCGCTTCGCGCGAAGGTTCGCTTCTGTTCTGCGACGCATCAACGGGTGAAGTGGGCCGCGTTTCGCGCGCCCGCAATGCGGAAGGCCTCATTAGCGACGAAGCGTGGCTTGCGGCGGTGTGCGGCGACATCGATCGCGAAACGTTCCAAACGCTTTTCTCGCTCGATGCCGATGAGCTTCGATCGCTCGAGGCGGCGCCCGACATCTCGGCGAAATTGCTCACGGCTGGCTCAGGAACCAAGGAAAGTCCCGCCCATGTGGCTTCCGCCCTGGACGCGCGCATCGCGGCGCTTATGAGTCGTGCGGCTTCCGAGACCGAATCGTTCCCCAATTTGAAGCGCGAGCTCGAAGGCGTGAAAGAGCGCTTGCTGGAAACGCGCGCCCAAGCTGACGAGCTGAAGGCGGAAGACGTTGAGTTGCGCTCGCTGCTTGACGATCGCGAGCAATTGCAACGCGAGCTCTCGGTGCTCGATTCCAAAATCGAAGCGCTGGCGGCGTGCAAAGGCGAGCTTTCGCGCATCGATTCGGCGCGCCACCGCCTGCGTGAAGAAATAACCAGCGCGCAGGCTGAGTTGCGCGCATGCGAGGCCGACGCGCAGGCGGAGCTCGCCGCTTATGCTGCGACTCCGCGCGTTTCGGCGGAGGAGGAAGCGCGTCTGCGCGCTTCGCTCGAATTGCTGTCCGAGCAGGAAGACGCTGCGGCGCAGCGCTTGTCGGCGGCGCGCGAGGCGTATGAGCACGCGCGCGGTTTTTGGGAGGCCCGTCGCGATGCGGCGGCGCAAGCCGAAAAGGCGCCGGAGGCCCGCGCTTCGCGCACGGCGCCCATCGCGGCATTTTGTGCAGCCGGATTGCTTGCCGTGGCGGCGTTCGCGCTGGCTCTTGCCGCGCCCGATGCCCTGCCCGTGGCGATTTTCGCCATGGTCGCGAGCGTGTGCTGCGTAGGCGTGGGCGCTCTGCTTATCGCTAAAGCGAAACCAACGCCGCCTTCCTCAAAAGTCGACATCGATTCGGCCCGCGCCACCATGGTTGCGTGCAAATCGACGTATGACTCGCGTGAGGGCGAGGTCATGGTCGTGGCCGATCAGGTGCGCGCATCGCTCGCGCAGCTCGGGTTTCCCCCTCGTGTCGTTACGGCCCGCGCGGCATTGCGCGAGCTTGACGTCATGCACGATGCTCGTGAAGCCCAGCTTCGCGCCGATCGTGCGCGCCGCCAAGCGCAAACGGGGCTCGACAATGCAGGCGAAGAACTCGCAAGATGCGAAGGGTATCGCTGCGAGTGCCTTGAATCCGTCGGCCTTGCCGGCGATTCGTCGCTCGACGATGTTGAGACGGCGGCGTTTGAGCTTGCGCAGAAGCGCGCGAACTTCGACGAACGGCTTGCGGGCATGATTTCGCGCGTGGGCCAGCTGCGGCAAATTCTTTCCGATGGGGAGCGCGCTTCCGAGCTCGACCTGTTGAAAACCCAACGGGCCCAAATTATCACGCGCCAAACCGACTCGGCGCATGAGCTCGTGAGACTTCTGCTTGCCAAGCGCATGGTGTCAGGCGCTATCGAGGCATGGGGAACCGAAAGCCAGCCCAAGGTGTATGAGCGGGCATCGCATCTCATGGGGCTTATGACCGCGGGAGCCTGGGTGGGCGTCGCGTCGAGCGGTTCCGATGTGTGCGCCATTGATTCATTCGGCGCTCAATTTCCGCCGCGATTGCTCTCGCTTGGCACATGCCAGCTGCTCTATTTGGCGCTGCGCATCGCTCTGCTCGAATGCGCACCTGAAGTTGGCACCGCCATTCCCGTGCTCGCCGACGACATTCTGGTGAATTTCGATGACGACCGTCGCGCAGGTGCGGCCCGTGCTTTGGCCGAGCTCGCTCAAAGCCGACAAGTCATCGTTTTTACCTGTCATAAGGAGGTCGTGAGCACATTTAACGAACAGGCTCAGAACGTGCATGTTTTAGATATATAATCATTCAGTTCTGCTTTATTTGAATCGGCAAACGAAAGGACCATTATGCCGAACGTCGTGTTGGTCGGAGCCCAGTGGGGCGACGAAGGAAAAGGTAAGGTCACCGACCTCATCGCTCGTGACTTCGACTATGTGGTGCGCTATCAGGGCGGCAACAATGCCGGCCATACTGTTATCCACGGCGACAAAAAGCTCGCTTTGCACCTCATTCCATCAGGCATTATGTATGAAAAGGCCGTGCCGGTCATCGGCAACGGCGTTGTGGTGAACCCGCAGGTTCTCGTCGAGGAAATGCGCATGCTCGAAGGCGAGGGCCTTTCGTGCGAGCGCCTGAAAATCTCGTGCGATGCTCACGTGATCATGCCCTACCACATTGAGCTCGACAAGGCGTCCGAGTTCCGTTTGGGCAAAAACGAAATCGGCACCACCAACCGCGGCATCGGCCCGTGTTATCAGGACAAGGCCGCCCGCAGCGGCATTCGCATCCAGGACTTGCTCGACGAGCATGTGTTCCGCATGAAGGTCGAGGCTGCCCTCGAGGTGAAAAATGCCATTCTCGAGAAGGTGTACGGCAAGCGTACGTTCACCGTCGACGAGATTTGCGATGCCTACTTGCCCTTCGCCGAAATCATTCGTCCCCATATGGCCGAAACCGCTCAGCTGCTCAACGACGCGCTGCGCGAGGGCAAGCACATTCTGTTCGAGGGCGCGCAGGGCACGCTGCTCGACATCGACCACGGCACCTATCCGTTCGTCACGAGCTCTTCGTGCTGCGCGGGTGGCGCTGCTACTGGTTCGGGCGTTGGCCCCACGGCTATCGATCGCGTGCTCGGCATTCAGAAGGCCTACGTCACGCGTGTTGGCGCCGGTCCGTTCCCCACGGAACTCGTGTATCCCGAAAACGGCGGCGAGGGCCAAGATGCCATCGATGGCGATTTGCTGTGCGCTGAGGGTCACGAATATGGCGTGACCACGGGTCGCAAGCGTCGCTGCGGTTGGTTCGACGCGGTTATCGCGCGTTATGCAGCCGAGGTCAATGGCCTTACCGACATCGCTCTCACCAAGCTCGACGTGCTTTCCGCTTTCGACGAGCTTAAGATTTGCGTTGCCTATGAGTGCGACGGCGAAACGTACGATTACTTCCCCATGCAGCAAAGCGTGCTGTTCCATGCCAAGCCGGTGTACAAGACCATGCCTGGCTGGAAGGGCGAAGATATCACGAAGGCTAAGAGCTTCGAGGACCTGCCGGCAAACGCGCAGGCCTATATCGAGGAACTCGAGCGCCTCTCGGGCGTGAAGGCCACCATTATTTCGGTTGGTCCCGACCGCGATCAGACCTTTACCAGGGGTTGGTAATTATTGCTACGCCGGCTTGTCAGCCGGCGTACGCACTCGACGCTACGATCGATTCTGATGGCTGATCTGCCTTTCAATCGTCGCTCGCGTACCTCCGAGGTACGCGTCGCTCCTCTTTCAAGGCAGCTCAACTCATCAGAATCGCTCTCGCTGACATGTACTGGTTCGTGAGTGAATCGGTGCCTCGAACTATACACACCCGAGCATCAATTGCGATGTTCGGGTTTATGCATATCTAGGAAAGGAACATTCTTGAACGTTTTGGTGCTTGGTTCGGGCGGCCGCGAGCATGCCCTAGCATGGGCCATTGCGAAATCGCCTCGCCTCGACTCGCTGTTCGTTGCTCCTGGCAATGGCGGCACGGCGACTATTGCGAAAAACGTCCCCCTCGACATGAACGATGCCGATGCCGTTATCGGCTTCGCGCGCAGCGAGAACATCGACCTTGTGGTTGTTGGCCCCGAGGCTCCGCTGGTCGCTGGCGTCGCCGATGCTATTCGCACGGCGGGCATCGCGGTGTTCGGCCCTGGTGCGCAGGGTGCGCGCCTCGAAGGCTCCAAAAGCTTCTCGAAGGAATTCATGCTGGCCCATGGCCTTCCCACGGCACGCTACAAAAAGTGCACGTCGCAGGATGAGGCCATGGATTACCTGCATGAGGTAGGCGCTCCCATTGTCGTGAAGGCCGACGGCCTTGCTGCTGGCAAGGGCGTCGTGGTTGCCGAAGACATGGAAGAAGCCGAAGAGGCCGTTCGCGATTGCTTCGCGGGCGACTTCGGCGAAGCGGGCAGCGTGGTGGTTATCGAGGAAATGCTCGAAGGCCCCGAATGCAGCATGCTCGCGTTCCTTTCCGAGGGCAAGGCTCTTGCCATGCCCTGCGCGCAAGACCACAAGCGCGCATTCGATGGCGACTTGGGCCCGAACACGGGCGGCATGGGCGTGTACTCTCCGGTGCCGTGCGTAACCCCCGAGCTCGAAGCCGCTATGCAAGAAATCATGCAGAATGCCGCCGCCGCCACGGCGAAGGAATTCGACGACGCCTACACGGGCGTACTCTACGGTGGTTTCATGCTAACCGCCGAAGGCCCCAAGCTGCTCGAGTTCAACGCGCGCTTCGGCGACCCTGAAACCCAGGTCATCATGCCGCGTTTGGAGTCTGACGCGCTTGAAGCGTTCTACATGGTTGCCACGGGCAAGCTTGACGCGCTCGATTTGCGCTGGACCGACCAGGTTGCTGTGTGCGTGGTGCTTGCAAGCGATGGCTACCCGGGCAGCTATGAAAAGGGCAAGGTTATCTTGGGCATTGAAGAAGCCGAAGAGCTCGATGGCGTCACGGTGTTCCATGCGGGTACGGCGTTCAATCAAGACGACGAGCTCGTGACCAATGGCGGCCGCGTGCTCAACGTGGTCGCGCTTGCCGACACGTTCGAAGATGCTCGCGAGCTTGCTTACGAGGCGTGCGACAAAATCAACTTCGAGGGCAAGCAATATCGCCACGACATCGCGCTTCGTGCGCTGGAGGCGTAATTCATGCTGAGTGAACGCATGCTTACCACCGCCGTGCGCTCTTGTGCTACGCGGTTCATGAATATCAAGCCGTGCACTGAGCCTCGTATTCCCGGGCCGAACGCTGGCCAGCGCTACATGCTGTACGCGCATATTCCGTTCTGCGAACGCCTGTGTCCGTACTGCAGCTTCAATCGTTTCCCGTTTTCCGAGAAGCGCGCGGTGCCGTACTTCAAGAACCTGCGTGCCGAGCTCATGATGGTGAAGGAACTTGGCTACGACTTCGACTCGCTCTATATCGGTGGTGGCACGCCTACCATCATGATCGACGAGCTGTGCGATTTCATCGATTTGGCCAAGCGCGAGTTTTCGATCAAAGAAGTTTCGTGCGAAACCAATCCGAACCATCTTATTCCGTCGTATCTCGACAAGCTGCAGGGACGCGTCGACCGCCTGAGCGTGGGCGTTCAGAGTTTTGACAACGGCCTCCTTAAGCAGATGGACCGATACGATAAATACGGCTCGGGCGAGAGCATCCTCGAATCCATCAAGGTTGCTGCGCCGTATTTCAAGTCGCTCAACGTCGATATGATTTTCAACTTCCCGGCGCAGACTGAAGAAATCTTGCGTCGCGATTTGGAAATGGTTATCGAGGGCGGAAGCGGTCAAACCACGTTCTATCCGCTTATGGCGTCGCCTTCGGTTGAAAAATCGCTCGCACGCACGGTCGGCAAGGTCGACTATGAGCGCGAGCAGCGTTTCTATGAGATTATTTCTGAGACGCTCGCCGGCGGCGCGAATTCACCCTACGTGCATGGCAGCGCGTGGACATTCAATAAGCGTGAAGACGAAGAGTCCGCGGCAAAAACGCCGGGCGATGGCCAGATGATTGATGAGTATATCGTCGATTACGAGGAATACCCGGCTATCGGTTCTGGCGGCATGACGTATTTGGGCCATACGCAGTACGTGAACACGTTCAGCGTGCGCGAATACAATAAGGCTATTGAATCGGGTCGTATGTCGCTTATGGGCAAGGCCGAGTTCAGCAAGCGCAACCGCATGCGCTACCGCTTTATGATGCAGCTGTTCGGCTTGCGTCTCGACAAAAAGCAGTGGGAGCGCGACTTCGGCTGCAGTGTCGCGGCGGGCTTGCCTGCTGAGTATATGTTCATGAAGATGAGCGGTGCGTTCGACGTGGACAACGATGAGGAAATCACGCTCACGCCGAAAGGCCGCTACCTCATGGTCGTTATGATGCGCCAGTTCTTCATTGGCGTAAACAACCTGCGTGACCAGGCTCGCAGCGTGCTTCCCAAAGAAGAGCGCGACTTGCTTTTCGGGGCCGGCTGCGCAATGAAAGACTAACGAAAACGCCGCTTTGCCAAGCGGCGTTTTTTTGTTGCCGAACGTGAGGGGCGATGGTCGAGGCGGGCGGCGGTCGCGTTGGGCGATAGCCGATGCTTGTAAGGGGCGGATACGCTTCGTCTTAGGGTTAGGCCGTGGCCGTCGGCCATGATGCACCCGCGTCCCATTTCGGCTTTATTCGACAGTCGCTTACCGTCGTTTCTTTCGGCGTGAATGGCGCCACGCTGGCTTGTTTCGTTTAGCCGCGCATGCCGCGATATTTCACGTGCTCTTGATGCGGTGTGGGTGCTGCCGCCTGCTAGAATGGTGGCATCGTCTCCTAAGAGGAAGGTGCCACCATGGTTGGCGGTCTTGTGTTCTTCATCATTTTCATTTTGGTTATCGCGGCTATCATCAAAGATGGCCTGTTCATCGTGAAACAGCAGCACGC
The DNA here is from genome assembly GCF_977041755.1 of Slackia sp. Taxonomy (NCBI): domain Bacteria; kingdom Bacillati; phylum Actinomycetota; class Coriobacteriia; order Eggerthellales; family Eggerthellaceae; genus Slackia; species Slackia sp. The sequence continues at coordinate 1,550 of NZ_CDRRGL010000061.1, read as the reverse complement.
GGTAATCATCGAGCGTCTGGGTAAATTCAATCGCTTCGTGGGTGCCGGCTTCCACGTGAAGATTCCGTTCTTCGAGCGTAAAGCTACGACCGTGAGCCTGCGAACCATGAAGAACGGCTTCAGCATCGATGTGAAAACCGAGGACAATGTGACCATCGGCCTCGATATTTCCGCGCAGTACCACGTCGATTACTCGCTGGGCAACAATCCCATGGAATCGGGCATTTTCAAGAGCTACTACATGTTGCAGGAACCCGTCGAGCAGATGAAAGACTTCATTACCGACGCATTGCGCTCGAGCATTCCGACGTATTCGCTCGATGAGGTATTCGCCAAGAAAGACGACATCGCCAAAGACGTGAACGCGACGGTGAGCGAGCAGATGGCCGCTTACGGCTTCACGTTGGTGAGCACACTCATCACGCGCATTTCGCTTCCGAAGGAAGTCGAAGATTCCATGAACCAGATCAACTCCGCCCAACGTGTGCGCTTGGCTGCGCAGGATTTGGCGGAAGCCGATCGCATTAAGAAGGTCACTGAGGCGCTTGCTGAGGCAGAAAGCATGGAAAAGGCCGGCGAGGGCATCGCGAATCAGCGCAAGGCTATCGCGCAGGGCATTAAAGATTCTCTCGAGACCATTAAGGAATCGGGCGTGACGCCCCAGGAGGCAAACGAGCTGTTCATGTTCACCCAGTGGGCCGACATGATGGGCCGCTTTGCCGAATCGGGCAAAGGCTCGACCGTCGTGCTGCCGAACGATTTCAAATCGACGGCCAGCATGTTCGAGCAGATGCTTGCCGCAGGTGCCGCCAATGAGGAGTCGACGAAATAGCCGAGTCTCGTGTTTCAATAGCCCTGCCCGATGCCGAAACCTGTTAAATGCTCGTAGCGTTTAACAGGTTAGTCCAGGTGACAGGCTAACTTTAAAATTATTGAAAAAAGTTCTTGCATTCGGGTTGTTCGGTCTGTAGTATATATACCTGCGTTTGACGCAATCGGTCAGGTAGCTCAGTCGGTAGAGCAGGGGATTGAAAATCCCCGTGTCGGGGGTTCAAGTCCCTCTCTGACCACCATTTGAATTAGAAAGCCGCTCGAAAGAGCGGCTTTTTCAAGCGCAAAATGGGCCTGTAGCTCAGTTGGTCAGAGCGCACGACTGATAATCGTGAGGTCACAAGTTCGAACCTTGTCAGGCCCACCACCGAACATTGAAGCTCGTCCTTAGGGACGGGCTTTTTTTAATATGAGCAGGACATTGTCAATAGACAAAATCGGGCCTGGCCCAGGTTTTCTGGGTCAGGCCCTTCCTCTATCTCAACCCTCCTGCGGCGACCTCGGCGTGTCTCTCCGACGCTCGTCTTTGCAGTTTAATATCCGCCCGTGGCGCATCTCTGCGCTGGGCAATCCGTTGCTACGACTGGGGTTACCTCGGTCGATTCGACAGTCTCGTGTCGCGGGTGGCGCCTTGGGCGCTCGCAGAAAAAGAGCCTGGGGTTAGCCCCAACGGCCTCGGATATGGCCGCAGGATGGGATGTGAGCGCTGCTATGTCGAC
>NZ_CDRRGL010000060.1:0-11130 GCF_977041755.1 Slackia sp. | reverse complement strand
CACGCCAAGCGCAACCAATGCATCTATCATGTTCCGTTAGTCCTTCTTCTTGAACTTCCAACGAATGGGCGTGCCCTCGAAATCGAACGTATCGCGGAAGCGGTTCTCGAGGAAGCGCTGGTAGTTATCATTTTCGCGCACCAGGTCGGGCTGGTTGCAGAACAGCGTGAACTCGGGCGGGCAAATATGCGTTTGCGTCATGTACTTCAGCTTCAGAACGGCCTTGCCCTTACGCACGGTATGGCCGAATTCGCGCACGCCCTCGAGCCACGCATTGAGTTTGCTTGTGGATACCTGACGGCTGAAGGCATCGTATGCCTTGTCAATGGCATCCCAAATGCGCAGCACGCCTTTGCCGGTAAGCGCCGAAATGCTGATAACAGGAGCATAACCCACGTACATCATGCGGTCATGAATGCGGTCACGCAGATCTTCGAGCTGTTCGCCCGACTCAACGATGTCACGCTTATTGAGCAGGATCACCATGGCGCAGCCACGTTCCTGCGCGTAGCCGGCGACTTTTTGGTCCTGGTCGGTCAGTCCGAGCGTGGCGTCAATCACGAGCAGGCACACGTCAGCGCGGTCGATGGCGCGCATCGCACGAACGAAGCTGTAGTATTCGACATCTTGGTCGATCTTGCTTTTGGCACGCAAACCCGCCGTGTCGACAATCTTGTATTTCTTGCCGTCGTGCTCAACCATGGTATCAATCGCGTCACGCGTCGTGCCAGCGACATCGCTCACGATAGAACGGTCAACGCCGATAAGGCGGTTCGTAAGAGAGCTTTTGCCCGCATTCGGACGGCCGATAATAGCGACGTTGATGATTTCTTCTTCCTCAACTTCCTCATGCGCGGGAAGCTTGGCGAGCTCTTCGACGACCTCGTCGAGCAAATCGCCCGTGCCGTGGCCGTGCGAAGCCGAAATGGGGCGCGGGTCGCCCAGGCCCAGGCTATAGAATTCCCACAGGGCCTCGTCTTCCTTATCAGGGTTGTCGAGCTTGTTCACCGTGAGCAGCACGGGTTTACCGCTTTTGCGCAGCACGCGAGCCACTTCAATGTCATCGGGCGTGGCGCCCGTACGACCGTCGACGAGGAAAATCACGACGTCAGCCTCGTTCGCGCCAGCAAACGCCTGTTCGCGAATGGATTTCTGGAACGCGTCCTCGTCACCCATCTCGATACCGCCGGTATCGATGAGCATGAAATGCACGCCATTCCAATCGGCCTCATGATAAGAGCGGTCGCGCGTGACGCCGCGCATCTCGTGAACGATAGCCTCGTTCTTACGGGCAATGCGGTTGACAAGCGTGGACTTGCCCACGTTGGGGCGACCCACAATAGCAACAACAGGTAAAGCCATGGTTGATCCTCAATCTATAGTTGGTTGCGACATAAGCTCCAACCGAGCGCCGGGCACGGACTGGCGCATGGCGCTTCGCGGCATGGCCGCATCGCGCCCAGCGCAACACACTTGCAATTTCACCTAATAGCCAACGACCAATTCTTCGATTTCGGCAAGGTATTCAGGCACGCTGCATGATACCACGGTCACGGGCACGCCCGACGTGTCGCGAATATCGTCCACGGTCATATCATCAAGCGTATAGCCGTTGGAGTTGAACATGATTTTCGGAAGCACCACGTAGTCGTGGGCGGAAATGCCTCGAATCGCCATGGCCACGTCAAAGCCGCACAGAAGACCGGTGACGTCGACGTTGCCGCCGAAGTGGTTATTCTTCACTACGAGCGGTACCAGGCGACCCTTCGTAGGAGCCTCTTCCATCAAACGAGCCATGCAGGGTCGCTGCGCCTCGCCGAAGATGTAGTACACGCGAGCATCTTCCTCTTCGAGCACTTCGGCCAAATGTTCGAGTTGTTCGGCGCACGATTCCCATTCATCAACCGACGTACGTACAATGCCAATACCGTCTTCAAACATCTCAAAGTTGCCATAATGCTCGGTGGGCGGAAGATGCTCAAGCAAGCTGTCGGGATATGCATTGCAGTAAAACTCATCAGCCAAATACACCCACGGAAAGCCGCGCTCGGCCAAGGCATGCTTTTGCATAGGCTCCACGGTATCGATCACATCAAGTGCGGCATCGACGTCGTTGTAGCTCTTCTCGAACGAGCACTGGTGCTTGGTATACCCAAGCGGCACAATGCCGATATTCAGAATCCCAGGATGCATATAAGCCCAAGTGAGCGTTTTCTGCAGTTCGAGGCCATCGTTATAACCCGGAGTGAGCACGATTTGAGCATCGAATTCGATGCCTGCATCGAGCAGCCTCTCGAGCATCTCAATGCCATGCGGCGCATGCTTTCCGATCATTTTGCGGCGCACTTCGGGCGTGATGCAGTGCAGCGAAAGGCGCAAAGGCGAGATATGGCGCTCAACGATTTCCTCAAAATCGTCTTCGGTCAAATTCGTGAGCGTGACAAAATTGCCCTGCAGAAAGCTCAAGCGCCAATCGTCATCGCGCAGCACGAGCGAAGCGCGCGCGTCTTCGGGAAGCTGGCGCATGAAGCAGAACACGCAGGCATTGCGGCACGTTTTGATTTTATCGAATACGGCGCCGTCGAATTCGATGCCCCAATCTTCGCCCTCGTCGCGGAAGAGGTCGACCTCGCCCGCCTCGCCGTCGGTGTCGACATACGCAACGGTGATTTCCTCGCCATCGGCATACCACCGCCAATCGAGCACATCACGCAGGGAGTTTCCGTCGACGGAAAGAATACGACAGCCCGGCGTGAAGCCCGCGTCGTCGAACGGCGAGCCTTCGGCAACGCTGATGATTTCGCCGCCGCCTTCGGGAGCGCCCGGATATTCGTGCACATAGCGACTCTCTGCCATGCACACTCCTTTCCTCAATACGAAAGCGGGCGGCCGCACGCCGCCCGCAAAATGACACATTCGAGAGTTTCTACCAGCCGAAATAGGCCGCCGGGTTCACGGCCGTGCCCGTTACGCCATTACTGCACCCCGTATTGATTTGGAAGTGCAGGTGGGGGCCCGTCGAAAAGCCCGTGCTGCCGGAAACCGAGATTTGCTGGCCAGCAGAAACGTGCTGACCAACCGATACGAGCACCTGGGAGTTATGCAGGTACCACGTTACCAAACCGCCGCCATGGTCGACCGTAACGGCGATGCCGCCCGTGCCAAACCAGCCAGCCGTGGTAACGGTACCGTCGGCCATGCAGTAGACGGGCTCGTAAGAATTCGAGAGGTCGACGCCTTGGTGGAAATCGCCAATGGAGGGTCGCCAGCCAAAACCGCTCGTGACGTATTTGCCAGGAGCCGGGTTCACCCAGCCCGAAACGCTGCCGGAATAGCTCGCAGAGGAGCCACTCGAGGAGCCGGCGCTGGCGGAACTCTGCTGAATTGCCCTTTGGGCGGCCGCCGCGGCTTCCTCTTCCTTCTTTTTGGCCTCTTCGGCGCTCATGCGCGTTTGCTCGGCCTCGGCAAGAATGGCAGAAATGTCGCTGTTCATGTCGTCATACTGCTTCTGCAGGGCAGCCTGAGCGGTTTCCAGCTCTTCTTTGGCGGCCTTGGCGTTGGCGAGCTCTTCCGCCGCGACCTTTTCCTGCTTGGAGTATTCGGCATGGGCCGCCTCGGCTTCAGCCTTGGCGTCTTTGTTCTGCTGAACCAATGCGGCATCTTGCTGGCTGATGCGCTCAACAGAATCCCAGTTGGTGACGAAGTCGTCGAACGACTGAGAGCCGAAGATGACGTCGATCATGCTCATGCTGCCTTCGCGATAAATCGAATTCGCACGTTTGGCCAGCTGATTGCGCGTGCTTTCGATGAGCGATTGAGCCTCGTCAATGCGCTGCTGCGCAGCATCCATGGCGGCAACGGCAGCCTCATGGGCGTCGTTTGCGGTGTTATAGCGCTCGAGCGCTTCGTTGTATTGCGTTTGAAGAGAATCGAGCTTGGCCTTCATTTCGTCGGCTTCGGCCTGCTTCGAGGCGGCAGACGCGGCGAGTTCGTCGGCTTTCGCATTCAATTCATCAGATTCGGCGGCGTATGCCAGCCAAGGGAAAAGCATCGCGCATCCCGCGACGCCGGCAGCTTTCAAGAAATTGCGGCGCGTCCAGCCGCGAAGTTCAGAGCCAGTTTCGTTCATAGCGTGGTTGCTCCTTAATCTGTCGTTGCGCATCCCGCAATGCGAGAATGCGCAGACCAACAGACCGATTTTAGCAGGAAACACACCCGACGAGAAGCATTACATCGCTTCCAAACATTCCACCACTTCTTGGATTTGATCGGCAGGGGTTGAAGCGCCAGCGGTCACACCCACAGTTTTGCAGCCCTCGAACCACGAAGCGTCCAGTTCATCGGCACCTTCCACGAAATGGGACTTCGGGCAATGCGCCTTGCAAATCTCGAACAGATGCGTGGTGTTCGACGAATTCTTGCCGCCCACGATAACGATTGCGTCAACTTCCCCGGCAAGGCGCGCGGCCGACTCCTGACGCTGACGCGTCGCAAAGCAGATGGTGTTTTTCACAGTAGGCTCAATGCCGCGCGCGCGAATGGCCTCGACCACCGATTCGAGCTTTTCGGTGCTTTGGGTCGTTTGCACCACAACGCCTACGGGCTCGATAAGCTCGTCAGGCAACTCGTTGGCATTGGCAACCACGACGGCACGCTCGCCCGCATGGCCGCACAACCCGAGCACCTCGGGATGGTCGGCGCGGCCCACAACCACCACGGTACCGCCCATATCACGAAGCTGCGCAGCGGAGCGCTGGGCCTTGGCCACGTGGGGGCACGTCGCGTCAATGACGGTAAGCCCCCGTTCACGCAACGTCGCGAGCACGTCAGGCTCCACGCCATGGCTGCGAATAATCACGATGCCTTCCTGCACGTCGTCGGGCGATGCGGCAACGTGCACGCCGTTGGCGTCGAGCTCTTCGACGACCTTGGGGTTGTGAATCAAAGGTCCAAGCGTATAGGTGGCTTCATCGTCGAGCATGGCGGCGTTTGCCATATCGAGTGCACGCTCGACTCCATAGCAAACGCCAGCATGTTTGGCGCGAATCACTTCCACGGGCACATCCTCCTTGGTTGGCAGGGCAAAATGCCCCAGCATTGTCATTGGGCCATAGAGCGAAACAGGCAGCTCTCCGTTTGGCGGCATGCCATGTTCGCAACTCAGCGCATTATCGTCCAGGCGAACGAATGCTAAGCAATCGGGCGCGAGAGCATTTTCCCCGCAAGCTCGGTGGAAAAATCGCGCGCCTCAGGGAACAGGGATTTCATGTCCACCTCTTCGCGGTTCACATTGTCACGAAGCGCATAGCACTCGCGCATGGCGTACCACGAAACAGCATCGAGACGGTCTTCCTTGGGAAGGAAGTCGAAGTCTTCCAGATAAATGGGGGCACCAAACACCACCGTGACCTTCGGGAAATGCATGCGCTCGCCCTTGCGCTTAATGGCATCCACGTTGCGAATAGACGACGGAACGATGGGCGCTTTGCCCATGCGCGCGATAAACGCCGCGCCACCGTGCAATTCCGTCGCGGCCGTGCCACGGTCGCGACGCGTGCCTTCGGGAAAAATGCCCACGCTTTCGCCGCGCTTCAACATGGCAGATGCGCGCTTGATTGCCGTGCGATCAGCTGATCCGCGTTTAATGGGAAACGCCCCGACGCGCGAAATCACCTGGCCCGCAAGGCCGCCGGCGTTGGCGAACATGTTGTCGCGCGCCATGAACCGCACCCACTGCTTCGGACGCGCGGCGATCCACAGGAAAGCCGGATCGAGGTAGGAAGCATGATTGCCAATAACCACCGCGCCACGCTCGCCATCGAACTGGCGCAGGTTTTCGATGCCCTCGACCTTGTAGCGGAAGGCGATTTTGAACGCGATGAAAATAATCGCGTACACGATATTGCCAACGAAGTGCCCAACGCGCTTCGGAGCGCGCTCGCCTTCTTTTACCTTTTCGAGACCATCAACAGGGTCAATGGGCATATCCCACATGTCTTTGTATGCGAGAAACACGCGTTCCTCCTATGCATTCGCGCCGGCGGCACGCGCCATAGCGCAGATTTGTTCGATGATTTCGTCAATCGTAAAACCGGTGGAATCGATGCATTTCGCATCGGCGGCGGCAACGAGCGGAGAGGTCTCGCGGGCGGAATCGAGCTCATCGCGCCTCACGATGTCGGCGAGCACCTCATCGAAATCAACGGACCCAACGCCACGGGTTTCGTTTTGCGCCACGCGACGGCGCGCGCGTTCTTCGTTGCTTGCGGTAAGGAACACCTTCACTTCGGCCTGGGGGAATACGACCGTGCCAATATCGCGACCCTCGACCACGTAATCACCCTGCGAGCCAATGCGGCGCTGCTGTTCGACGAGCGCCTCGCGCACCTCGGGGTGCTTGGAGGCAGAACTCACCGACCTGTCGATGCGCGCCGTGCGAATGTCGCCCGTCACGTCAACGCCGTCGATGAATACCTGCTTAGGCGCCGGATTGCCCGGCTCATGAGAAAACGAAATCGCACGCTCGCGCGCGATTTCGCCCAAAGCGGCAGAATCCTCAAGCGAGACACCATGCTCGAGCGCATACCACGCAATGCTTCGGTACATCGCGCCCGTGTCGAGGCAGTTGAAGCCAAGCGCCTTCGCGACCGATTTGGACACGGTCGACTTGCCAGCTCCAGAAGGGCCGTCAATAGCAATAATCATGAATAGTTTGCCTTTCTAGCGCTCACGAACAAGCGAGCGAATGTCGGAAAGAAACGCGGGGTAGCTTACCGCACACGACTCGAAATCAGCAACCTGAACGGGACAATTGCCCGAAAGACCCGCAAGTGCCCATGTCATGGCGAGACGATGGTCTTTGCCGGTTTCGAACTTCACGCCTTCAGGAATCACCAAATCGGGATCGCCCTCAATGAACAGGTCGCTGCCATCGGCCCAGGCGTCGACACCGATCTTCGTAAGGCCGTCGATAACGGCGGCCACGCGGTCAGTTTCCTTTACGCGCAGTTCATCAACGCCACGGAATACCGTGATGCCCTTCGCATGAGCCGCGACGAGCGCGAGCACGGGAACTTCGTCAACGAGTGACGGAATTTTATCGGCGGGAACCTCGCAACCATGGAGTTTGTCGCAGTATTGCACCGAAATGATGCCCGAGAGTTCTTTGCCCGAAGACGACACGCTGCGGCGCGATGCATCGACGCCCATTTGTTCGAGCGTGCGCAAAAAGCCGATGCGAGCAGGATTGAGCGACACGCCTTCGATTTGAATGGCGCTGCCCGGAATAAGAGCGGCAGCGCACGCGATGAATGCCGCCGAAGACGGGTCGCCAGGAACCACGACCTCGGACGCCTTAAGCGTTGTTGGGCCGACAACTTCGGCGACGCCCGATGCAGCCGTGGTATGGGCGCAAAATTCAGGTAACATGAGCTCGGTATGGTTGCGGCTCGGAGAGGGTTCCGTGACGCGCGTAGTGCCATCAGCGGAAAGGCCAGCGAGCAGGATCGCGGTTTTCACCTGAGCCGACGCAACAGGCGCATCGTAATCGAGCGCTTTGAGGTTGCGTGTGCCATGAATCGTAAGCGGCAGCGTGTCTTGGCCTTCGGGCAAAAACTTCGCGCCCATCCTCGAAAGCGGGCCCGAAACGCGGCGCATGGGGCGGCGGCGGAGCGAATCGTCGCCGGTGAGCTCCACCTCAATATCCCACGGGGCCAAAATGCCCATGAGCAAGCGCGTCGTGGTACCGGAATTGCCGCAATCGATTGGCTCGCTCGGCGCGCTGGGACCCTTCGCGCCCCAACCCGTAATGCCGCCATACAGGCTTCCATCAGGAGCTTTTTCCAGGTTCACCTTGGCGCCGAGCTTGCTTACCGCGCCAAGAGAGCTGCGCACATCTTCGGAATCAAGCACACCCGAAAGGCGCGAGGTGCCTTCGGCCATCGCCGCGAAAAGCACCGCGCGATGCGAAATGGATTTGTCGCCCGGCACCGAGATGCTGCCGACAAGCGGGCCGTTAACCGGCTCGATAGTCGTAAGGTTTTCCTGGATGGCCATTTTGCCCTCCTCATTCTTGCGAATCCACCAATCCTGTCGTTTGCGCTCGCTCCCCTTGATCCGCTTCGGTCAAGTCCTGCTCGCGACGAACAGCACATGAGGTGCTGTTCTGCTCGTGCGGAATCTATCGGCCCAAGGGAAGCGAGCGCAAACAAGTGATTCTGCGCCTTGCCGTTCACCTCGAACCTCGCGATACGCAAGATTCCGCACGAGCCGGAAGCCACGTAATGTGGCTTTCGCGCGAGCCAGGACCTGCCCGAAGCGGAGCGTGAGGTCCGAGGCGAACGGCAACGGCTGGTTGCCTATCGAAATTCTAGCACGCCTTGTACTACATGCCAGCGGCTTGGCGAAGGGCTTTCACCTCGGCATCGCTGAGCTCGCGCCATTGCCCTTCCGTCAAGCCATCCAAGGCAAGCGGTCCGAAGTTCGAGCGGTGCAGTTGCAGCACCTCGTGGCCGACTGCCGAACACATGCGTTTCACCTGGCGTTTCCTGCCTTCGTGAATGGTGATTTCCACATCGGTTTTACCTTTGGCTATGCGTTCGATGCGCACCTGGGCAGGCAACGTGGGACCGTCGTCGAGCTCGATTCCGCGCTCGAGGACCTGCGCCTGCTCTTGCGACATAATGCCCGCGACGCGCGCATGGTACGTTTTATCGACATGGTAGCGCGGATGCAGCAAGCTGTTGCCGAGTTCGCCATCGGTCGAGAAGAGCAGAAGGCCGGTGGTGTCCATATCGAGGCGCCCTACAGGGAAAAGCCCGGGGAAGCGATCGGTAGGCACAAGGCTTGCCACACAAGGACGCCCGTGGGGGTCGGACATGGTGGTCAAATATCCAGCAGGCTTATTGAGCATGATGGTGACCGACGAATCGAACAGGCGCACGACTACGCCGTCGACCTCGACCACATCGCACAGCGGGTCCACTTTGCTGCCGAGCTCGGTTACCACTTCCCCGTTCACGCGCACGCGGCCCGCGGTCATGAGGTTTTCACTTCCACGACGGCTCGCAGCACCCGCTCGCGCGAGAAACTTCTGCAGGCGCATGGGAACAATGGCCTCACCGTTCGGGCCAAACTGGGTGGGCTTAGGATCGCTCATCGGCTAGGCCTCACTTTCGTCGTTGGTTGCGGCGTCTTCGACGCTACAAGCGTCATCCTCGGCACCAATCAAATTGCTTTCGCGGCGACGCGCGTCGTCCTCGACGTCGCGAACGTCGGCTTCCGCGCCGCGAGCATCACTTTCAACACCTCGCGTGTCTTCTTCGCCGCCTTCATCGACCGACCACACCGTTTCGGGCATGCCGAAAGTCTGAGCGATTGCATCACCCATGCCCGATGTCGCGGCGAGCTCGTCGCCTTCTCCGCCTTCAATCGCGGGCGCGAAATCGCCTACGATGCGCTCACTTTCGTCAAGGCCCAAATCGAGCGTCAAGTCGTCATCGAAAAGCGTCGCCACCTGCTCTTCGTGAGCTTTGCGCGTCGCGCCCAAACGCTCGCGAATCAGCTCGCGGCTCTGCTCATCGGGCGCGAAATCTTCCAAATTCGGCAAGTCGCGCGTTGACGCAAGGCCGAATTTCTCCAAGAACGTACGCGATGTGGCATAGAGAATCGGCTGGCCAGGCGCATTTTTATCGCGTCCCGCCTCGCGCACGAGGCCCTTTTCGACAAGGGAATTAATCGGGCTGTCGGAATTCACGCCACGCACCGACGTCACGCCCGCGCGCGTAATAGGCTGGTTGTAGGCGATGACGGCAAGCGTTTCTAGAGCCGCCTGCGTAAGCTTGCGCGTGTCCCACGACAGCACGTATTTCTCAATAAGCCCATGGTAGCGCGGATGCGTATAAAAACGCCAACCGCCCGCAACCTCGCGCAGCTGGACGCCGCGATCTTCCGCCTCAAGGTGTGCGCGAATCGCATCGAGAGCCGCTTCGACGGACTTCAAATCGACTTCTAGCATCTCGGCTATCGTAAGCGCGCCCACAGGCTCATCGCTCACGAACAGCAACGCCTCAATAGCCCCAGAGATATCGGGCGATTGCATTTCCCCATGCTCTTCCATTACGTCCACTGCTCCTCATCAGATTCTGTGAAGACAAGCTCGCCGCTGCCTTCGATATAGTCGATGCGAATGTCGGAGAACGAGCCCGATTGCTCAAGCGAAACCATACCGCGCTTGTACAGCTCGAGTATCGCCAGGAAATTGACCACGCGCAGCTGCAAGGTGGGCGCCGCTTCCAAAAGCTCGCTGAACATCATGCGCTTGCGCGTGCTGATACGCCTATGGATTGCGCGCACGTGCGTTTCCACGGGAATGGGTTTCGCTGCGATATGCTCGCTTTCAAGCAGGAATACCTCGCGTCGAGCCATGGCCTCGGCGCACAAAAATGCAAGCGAATCGAGCGTGGTCGACTCCAAGTAATCGGGCATAATTCCCAAAAATTCCTGGTCGGGGCCACAAAGACGCGGATGCATGCGTCCTTCGAGCTCGAAGCGGTTTTTCAAGGCAGCAGCCGCATTCTTGTATTGCTTATAGGCGATGAGCTTTTCGATGAGGATTTCTCTCGCCTCGTTCGGAGAAAGTTCCTCAAGCTCATCTTCGACCTCAGTTTTCTCGCTGGGAATAAGCGAAGCGGCTTTAATGTCAAGCAATGTCGATGCCACAAGCAGAAAGTCGCTCGCGACTTCCAAATCGAGCTTTTGCATGCGGTCGATATAGGCCACGTATTGGTCGACGATTTCGGTGATTGAGATGGACCCGATATCGACCTTTTGACGGCTCACCAAGTAGAGCAGCAGGTCAAAAGGTCCTTCGAAACTCTCTATGCGTACGCGATACGACACGCTGCACCGCTAGTAGATTTTGAACGGGAAGCAGAAATTCGCCAAATTGCCCGCCGTGGCATCGAGATACATGCCAATGGGATTCACGTTGAAAAGGTACGGCACCAAAATAACCACGATCATGAACACGGGCAACGCGTACTGCTGAATACGGTAATACGAATGCAGCTGCTTATCGTTAAGGAACAGCGCGATGATGCTCGAACCATCGAGCGGCGGAATCGGAATGAG
>NZ_CDRRGL010000059.1:0-11258 GCF_977041755.1 Slackia sp. | reverse complement strand
AATCCAAGGTAAAAGGTTGCGGCCGTCCTCGGTGAGGCGAACGCCCGAATGGTCGCGTGTGAAAAGCGCCGTACCCATTTCGGATTCGAGCGAGCTCATCATGTAGCTGATGCCCGCTTGGGTGTAGCCAAGCTGCTCGGCGGTACTTTTGAAGCTTCCCGTCTCGGCTGCCAACACAAAGGCTTCATACTTAGACGTCATGGAAACCTGCCGTTTCTCCTGCGATTCCCTTCTTTACGTGTGAAATCAACGGGGTATAAGAAACTCTTTACCTATTACAAAATACTCTAGTTTTACTTTATTTCAACAACCTCGTAGTATACGCATCATCGGGAAGTCGAAATAGGCAATGGCGACCGCCGAAACGACGATAAAGCTCCCGTAAACACCCAAAACAAGCAAGTGGTTTCAAGGCTCTTCGATAAGGCCTTGGGGCTTCTTGCGCTTATTGAAGAAGGAGGACGGCCCAAAGTGACACAGGGTAAGAACATGGTATTTGCGGCATTTGTTGTGCTGCAGGCGATTTTCTACGGCGCAGACAACGTCGTTATGAAGGTTGCTTATGGCGAGATTTCTCCGCTGTGGTGCCAGACCCTTCGTTTTGGCCTGGCCTTCGCTTTGTTCATGGCTCTGTTTGGCAAGCAGATCGTCAAAGGCCTGCGCGGCTCCCGCGTAAGCGCGTGGCTCCCCGTTGGCGTGGTGTACGCGGTCGCGTTTGTCGCGAGCTCGCTGGCCGTCGATATGACGAGCGCTACCAACGCGGGCTTCTTCATTTCGCTGCCGATGCTGTTCACTCCGGTGATCGCGCTCGCGCTTATGCGCCGCACGTATCGCCTGAGCACGCTGGTTCTGCAAATCGCGGTGCTCGCGGGCCTCTATCTTCTGTGCTGCAACGGCGGCGCGCTGTCGTTCGGCATGGGTGAGTTCGTGGGCTTGGGCTCTTCTGCGTTGTTCGCGCTGGGCATCGTGCTTTCCGAGCGCGGCCTTTCCGAAATCGGCCCTGCCGCCATGTCGGCCGTGCAGACCGGTGGAGCTTTCTTGTTCTCGCTGGGCGGCGCGGTTGCGACCGAGCCCGCGCCTGTTTTCGGCGCCGTTTCGGTGGGCGCGTGGGCTGCAGTGGCCTTCCTCGCCATCGCCGGCACGTGTTTGGCGTTCTGGCTGCAGAATAAGGCGCTCGCGCACATTCCCGCCGCGACCGTTTCTGTCATCCTGTGCTCCGAGCCCGTTGTCACGGCGATCATTTCCTTCTTCGTACTCGGCGAGGTGCTCTCGATGATGGGCGTCCTGGGCGCTGCGATTATCGTGGGCTGCACCGTTGCCGCCACGCTGCTCGATTCTCGCGCCGAAAAAGACCAGGTCGAAGAGCTTCCCGCATTCGACCCCGCCTTCGAGGTTGCGCAGGCTCGTACGAGCATGAATCACTCGCTGTAAGCATTCGCGCCGTCTTCTCTCTCCGAGGGCCGCGATCTTCCCCAAAGCGCGTCCTCAGGGTTGCGGATGTTTCTTGAAAGCCGTTCGAAAGAGCGGCTTTTTTTCTTGCCCAATTCCGTCCTTGCGGGTCCCGCCTTTCCGAACCCGCCACCTGCAAAATGCTCGTAGCGTTTAGCAGGTACAAGCCTTTACTATCTAAAAGAAACCAAGTCACTAAAAGATTGTCGCATGCCGTTTTGCCTGTTCCAGCCCTTGAAGGAAATCTCTAAAACCAGAAACTCAACACAGTTCGTGAAAAAAAGTCTTGACTTATTTTCTCAATGTGTTTAAATTTTTCGTTTGCGTAATTAGCCGTGGAAGTATGTCCAAAGGGCTGCCGAAACGGTAAGAATATCGTCTTTTTACCCCAAAGGAAGGAAGACCTGTGGCCAAGGCAGAAAAGACCGGCGCCGGCGTATACAGGGAGCGTCATTCGTTCGCGAAGATCCCTGGCATCGTCGACGTCCCCAACCTCATCGCCATCCAGACCGACAGTTTCAAGTGGTTCATGGAAGAAGGCATCACCGAAGCCTTCAACGACGTGTGCCCCATCGAGAACTCGACCAAAGATATGTGCGTCGAGCTCGGCGAGCATCACTTCGGCGAGCCGAAGTACACCGTCGACGAGTGCAAAGAGAAAGACGTCTCGTATCAGGCGCCCCTCTATGCCAAGATTCGTTTCATCAACCGCGAAACCGGCGAAATCAAAGATCAGAACGACCTGTTCATGGGCGATTTCCCGCTCATGACCCCTCGTGGCACGTTCATCATCAACGGCACCGAGCGCGTTGTGGTTTCCCAGCTCGTTCGCTCGCCCGGCATCTATTTCAGCGCTGAGCGCGACAAGACGTCCGACAAGACCATCTACGGCGCGAAGGTCATTCCTTCCCGCGGCGCATGGCTCGAGTTCGAGACCGACAAGCGCGACATTCTGTCGGTTCGCATCGACCGCAAGCGTAAGCAGCCGGCCACGCTGCTTCTGCGCGCCCTCGGCATCGCCGACACCCGCGAAGAAATCATCGATATTCTCGGCAGCTCCGAGATGGTGCTGCGCACGCTCGATCGCGACCCCGCGACCACCAAGGAAGAGGCGCTCATCGAGCTGTACAAGCGCTTCCGTCCGGGCGAGCCGCCTACGATCGACTCTGCGCGCACGCTGCTCGACGGCCTGTTCTTCAACCCGCAGCGCTACGACCTCGCCAAGGTCGGCCGCTACAAGGCGAACAAGAAGCTCGGCTTTGACCCCGAATTCGACGCTTCCACGCTCACCATTGAAGACATCGTCGCAACCATGCGTTACATCGTCGCTCTCCACGAGGGCGAAGAGGGCTACCAGGTTGACGACATCGACCATTTCGGCAACCGTCGTATCCGCACGGTCGGCGAGCTCATCCAGAACCAGTTCCGCATCGGCCTTTCGCGCATGGAGCGCGTTGTGCGCGAGCGCATGAGCATGCAGGAGCCTGACGAAATCACTCCGCAGAGCCTCGTGAACATTCGCCCCATCGTGGCTGCCATCAAGGAATTCTTCGGTTCTTCGCAGCTGTCGCAGTTCATGGACCAGGCAAACCCCGCCGCAGGCATCACGCACAAGCGTCGTCTGTCCGCTCTGGGTCCTGGCGGTCTGTCGCGCGAGCGCGCAGGCTTCGAGGTTCGCGACGTTCACAATTCGCACTACGGCCGCATGTGCCCCATCGAGACGCCTGAAGGCCCGAACATCGGCCTTATCGGCTCGCTGGCGACCTTCGCCCGCGTGAACAGCTACGGCTTCATCGAGACCCCGTACCGTCGCGTTATCGACGGCAAGGTGACCGACGAGGTCGACTACCTCACCGCCGACGAGGAAGAGAACTACGCCATCGCCCAGGCAATGGAGAAGTTCGACCCCGAGACGCGCGTGTTCGGCGAGACCATCGATGGTGTGTTCGTGCCGTCTGAAAAGATTCTTTGCCGCACCCGTGACGCCGACGGCGTCTTCGGCGAGCCTGAGGAAGTCGCTCCCGAGCGCGTTGGTTACATGGACGTGTCTCCTCGCCAGATGACTTCTGTCGCTACCTCGCTTATTCCGTTCTTGGAGCACGACGACGCAAACCGCGCCCTTATGGGTTCGAACATGCAGCGTCAGGCTGTGCCTTTGCTGCAGCCCCACGCGCCGTACGTCGGCACCGGCATCGAGCACCGCATCGCGGTTGACTCGGGCGAAGTGCTCGTTGCCCAGAACCCCGGCGTGGTCGACTACGTCGACGGCTCCACCATCATCATCAAGAATGATGAAGGCGAGTTCGACGAGTACCTGGTTCCGAAGTTCCAGCGTTCCAACCAGAGCGGCTGCATCAACAACAAGCCTATCGTGCGCAAGGGCGACGAGGTCCATGCGGGCGACGTTTTGGCCGACGGCCCCAGCTGCGACCACGCAGAGCTGGCGCTTGGTCAGAACCTCATGGTCGCTTACATGACCTGGGAAGGCTACAACTACGAGGACGCTATCATCGTGTCCGAGCGCGTTGTTGCTGAAGACCTGCTCACGTCTATCCATATTTCTGAATACGAAGTCGACGCTCGCGACACGAAGCTCGGCCCCGAGGAAATCACTCGCGAGATTCCGAACATCTCCGACGACATGATTGCCGACCTCGATGCCGACGGCATCATTCGCGTTGGCGCCGAGGTGTTCCCTGGCGACGTTCTGGTCGGCAAGGTCACCCCGAAGGGCGAAACCGAGCTCACCGCTGAGGAGCGCCTGCTGCGCGCCATCTTCGGCGACAAGGCTCGTGAGGTTCGCGACACGTCCCTCAAGGTTCCTCATGGCGCCGGTGGCCGCGTTGTGGGCATCTATCGCTTCAGCCGCGAAAACGGCGACGACATGGCTCCGGGCGTCAACGAGCTCGTGCGCGTGTACATCGCCCAGAAGCGTAAGGTGCAGCAGGGCGACAAGTTGTCCGGCCGCCACGGCAACAAAGGTGTTATCTCTCGCGTTCTGCCTGTTGAGGACATGCCTTACCTCGCCGACGGCACGCCGATCGACGTCATGCTGAACCCCTTGGGCGTTCCTTCCCGTATGAACGTCGGCCAGCTGCTCGAATGCCACCTTGGCTGGGCTGCTAAGTGGGGTTGGTCCGATGAAGCCGAAACCACCGAGGCCGTCGAAGGTCCGAAGTACGTCGCAACCCCCGTGTTCGACGGCGCGACCGAGGAAGAAATCGTCGACGTCATTGGCAAGGCGAACCGCAACCTCATCAACCTGAACCATGCGAAGTACGGCGATATGGCCCGCGACGAGTTCGTGCCACAGCTCAACGAGTTCGGCAAGACGTGGCTCTACGACGGCCGCACGGGCGAGCGCTTCCGCGAGCCCATCACGGTCGGCTTCCCGTACATCTTGAAGTTAGGCCACATGGTCGACGACAAGATCCACGCACGTTCGACCGGCCCTTACAGTCTCATCACCCAGCAGCCTCTCGGCGGCAAGGCCCAGTTCGGCGGCCAGCGCTTCGGCGAGATGGAAGTTTGGGCGCTGTACGCGTACGGCGCTTCCAACGTGCTGCAGGAGATTTTGACCATCAAGTCCGACGACACGTCGGGCCGCGTGAAGGCGTACGAGGCCATCGTCAAGGGCGAGAACATCCCGCCCGCGGAGGTGCCCGAGTCGTTCAAGGTTCTGTTGAAGGAAATCAAGTCCTTGGGCCTCAACGTCGAGATGATCGGCGAGGACCACAAGGCGATCGACTTCGACGCCGCCGAGCTCGAAGCCAAGGCGGCCATGGCGAGCCGTCATCACAACGAGGGCGACGACGACATGCTCTCGAACATGATGAACGACGCTTCCAAGACCGAGAAGGAACAGGCCGATGCCCTGAGCGACATCGCTGCCGACCTTCAGAGCATGATGAACGACGTGACCGACGCGAACCCCGATGTCGAGAGCCTGATTGGCTCCGATGAGCCGAAGTCCACCTTCGGCGAAGGAGAGGAAGAGTAAATGAGCGATTACGACGTGAGCAACTTCAGCGCCCTGCGCATCTCTCTCGCGAGCGCCGAGGATATTCGCAGCTGGTCGCATGGCGAGGTCAAGAAGGCCGAAACCATCAACTACCGCACGCTCAAGCCCGAAAAGGACGGCTTGTTCTGCGAGAAAATTTTTGGCCCCACCAAAGACTGGGAATGCGCCTGCGGCAAGTACAAGCGCGTTCGCTTCAAGGGCATCGTGTGCGAGCGCTGCGGTGTCGAAGTTACCCGCAGCAAGGTTCGCCGCGAGCGCATGGGCCACATCGAGCTTGCGGCTCCCGTGAGCCACATTTGGTACTTCAAAGGCTCCCCGAGCCGCTTGGGCTACCTGCTCGACATTGCCCCGAAAGAGCTCGAGAAAGTTCTGTACTTCGCCAGCTCCATTGTGACCTGGGTCGACACCGAGTCTCGCGATGAGGATGTCGAAGAGTTGCGCGACGAGCTCGCCGCCGACCTTGAAGAGCTCGATGCCGAGCGCGATCGCCTGATCGAGGCCACCCGCCGTCTGTCCACGGAATACGTTCCGGAAGACGACGAGTTCGCCGACGAGATCGACGACGACGAGCGCATGGAGCCCGAAGAGGTCGAGGCTGAAATCGCCGACATCTATGACGAATACAACGAGCGCAAGGCTCTGCGCACCGAGGCGTTCGACGCGTTCTTGAAGATCGTGCCGAAGCAGCTCGTGCCCGACGAGGCCCTGTATCGCGAGATGCGCATGAACTACAGCGACTACTTCCATGGTGGAATGGGCGCCGAGGCCGTGCGCGACCTGCTCGACGACATGGACCTGGAAGCTGTTGCTGAAGAGCTCAAAGATACCATCGAAAATGGCAAGGGCCAGAAGCGCGCCAAGGCTATTAAGCGCCTGAAGGTCGTTGACGCTTTCATGAAGAGCGACAACAAACCTTCCGACATGATTCTTGACGTCATTCCGGTTATCCCGCCCGATTTGCGCCCCATGGTGCAGCTCGACGGTGGCCGCTTCGCAACGAGCGACCTCAACGACCTGTATCGTCGCGTGATCAACCGCAACAACCGTTTGAAGCGCTTGCTCGACCTCGGTGCTCCCGAGATCATCGTGAACAACGAGAAGCGCATGCTTCAGGAAGCTGTCGACTCGCTGTTCGACAACGGCCGTCGTGGCCGTCCCGTCACGGGTCCGGGCAACCGTCCGCTGAAGTCGCTCTCTGACATGCTCAAGGGCAAGCAGGGCCGCTTCCGCCAGAACCTGCTCGGCAAGCGCGTCGACTACTCTGGCCGTTCGGTTATCGTCGTCGGTCCTCAGCTGAAGATTCACCAGTGCGGCCTGCCGCAGCAGATGGCTCTGGAGCTGTTCAAGCCCTTCGTTATGAAGCGCCTGGTCGAGCTCGAGTACGCCGCCAACATCAAGGCTGCTAAGCGCGCTGTCGACCGTGGTGCAAGCTACGTGTGGGACGTCCTCGAAGAGGTCATCGTCGACCACCCCGTGCTGCTGAACCGCGCACCTACCCTGCACCGTCTGGGCATCCAGGCCTTCGAGCCCGTGCTCGTCGAGGGCAAGGCCATCAAGCTGCACCCGTTGGTCTGCACCGCGTTCAACGCCGACTTCGACGGCGACCAGATGGCTGTGCACGTGCCGCTGGGCAACGAAGCCCAGGCTGAGGCTCGCGTGCTCATGCTGTCCGCCAACAACATCAAGTCGCCGGCTCATGGCCGCCCGCTGACCATTCCTACCCAGGACATGATCATCGGTATGTACTTCCTCACCACGGTTCGCGATGGCTTCCCGGGCGAGGGCCGCGTCTTCGCGAGCGTCAAGGACGCTTTCGACGAGTTTGAGGCTGGTACGGGCGTTGACATTCAGGCTCGCATTTCGGTGCGCGCTACGCGCGACATGCAGATCGCGAAGTCGTTCAGCGATTTCGAGACCGTGAAGGCTGGCGAGCGTTTCGAAACGAGCATCGGTCGCATCATCTTCAACAATGTGCTGCCTGAGGACCACCAGTTCGTCAACTATGTTGTGAACAAGAAGGAAATCGGCCGCCTCATCGAAGAGTGCTCGAACCGCTACGACGTTTCCGATATGCCGGGCATTTTGGACGGCTTGAAGAACGCTGGCTACCACTACGCCACCAAGGCTGGCATCACGGTGTCCGTTTTCGACGCCACCATGCCGCCGAACAAGGCTGAGCTGCTCGCCGCTGCCGACGCCAAGGTCGACGCGATCGATGAAGACTACGAGATGGGCCTCATGAGCCCTGAAGAGCGCCATAAGCAGGTCGTTGACATTTGGAACGACACCACCGAGGAAATCGGCGAAGCCATGGCTGCCAACTTCGACCAGTACAACCCCATCTACATGATGGCCGACTCTGGTGCTCGTGGTAACATCAAGCAGATTCGCCAGCTGGCTGGTATGCGCGGCCTCATGGGCAACACCAAGGGTGGCACCATCGACCGCCCGGTTAAGTCGAACTTCCGCGAGGGCCTTTCGGTTCTGGAGTACTTCATCTCCACGCACGGCACTCGTAAGGGTATGACCGACACCGCTCTGCGTACGGCTGACTCGGGTTACCTGACCCGTCGTCTGGTCGACGTCGCGCAGGATGTTATCGTTCGCGAGATCGACTGCGGCACGCCCGAGGGCGTTCCCTACCCGCTGCACAACGAGAAGGGCGAGATCGACGAGAACCTCATCGGTCGCTGCCTGCTCGAGGACACGGGCGATTTGCTTGCTGGCGATTACATTACCAGCATGGATCAGCTCAAGGCGTTTGAGGCTGCCGGCATTGACACGGTCGTCATTCGCACGGTCATGACCTGCCACGCTGAGCATGGCGTGTGCCAGAAGTGCTACGGTTGGGACTTGGCCACGGGCCGTCCGGTGAACATTGGCACTGCAGTCGGCATTATCGCCGCTCAGTCCATTGGCGAGCCGGGCACGCAGCTCACCATGCGTACGTTCCACGCCGGCGGCGTTGCTGGCGACGACATTACGCACGGTCTGCCTCGTGTTACCGAGCTTTTCGAGGCTCGCAAACCTAAGGGCCAGGCTGTGCTCGCCGAAATCGCAGGTACCCTGCAGATTACCGGCGACAAGACCACCAAGACGCTCACCGTGCATGACACCGAGGGCAACTTCCGCGAGTACGTCGTTTCGGCGCGCGCGCAGATGCTGCCTGGCATCATCAACGGCTGCGCTGTGAAGGTTGGCCAGCAGCTCACCAAGGGTTCTGTGAACCCGCACGACTTGCTGCGTTTGACCGACCCGAACACCACGCTGCGCTACATCGTTGCCCAGGTCCAGGACGTGTACGTGTCCCAGGGCGTAGACATCAACGACAAGCACATCGAGGTCATCGCGCGCCAGATGCTGCGCAAGGTCGTTGTCATGGAGGCTGGCGATTCCGAGCTTCTGCCCGGCCGCCAGGTGAACCGCCACGAGTTCGAGCGCGTTGCCAACGAACTCATTGCAGAAGGCAAGCAGCCTCCCGTGGGCCAGCCCCTGCTGCTCGGCATCACCAAGGCTTCGTTGGCCACCGACTCGTTCCTGTCGGCCGCGTCGTTCCAGGAGACCACCAAGGTTCTCACCGACGCCGCGATCGAGGGCAAGACCGACGTGCTCGCCGGCCTGAAGGAGAACGTCATCATCGGCAAGCCGATTCCTGCTGGTACGGGTCTTCCTCGCTACCACAAGGTCGGCCTCACCTACAAGGGTGCTCCCGTGCATCCCGAGGGCGAGGAGCAGCTGCCCGATTACGCGCCGCGTGAGCTTCGCGAGATCGAAGACCTGCTGCCTCAGCCTCAGGACTGGTCGCTCGACGAGAACTACATGGGTGGCTACGGCAACTACTTCGGCGGCGGCAGCTTCCGCGGTGGCCGCGCCAACCAGCTCTCCGACGAGGACGCGCGTCTGTACCTCTACGACGACCTGGGTGTTTCGCAGCGCTGGGCTAACAAGTTCAGCGAAGCGGGCATCGAGACCGTTGGCGACTTGGTCGGCTATACCGAAGATGAGCTTCTGCGCATCGAGGGCATTGGCGCCAAGGCCATCGAAGAGCTCAAGACCGGCCTTGCCGAGCATAGCCTGAGCTATCTCATCGAGGACGACCTGGCTGCGTCCAACGACGATATGAGCCAGCTGCTCGACATGGTTTTCAGCCCCGACGACACGGTGCTCATCGGCGGCGATTCGCCGGCGACGTTCAGCACTGAAGGCGAGGAAATGCTGGGCGAGGCTCTGCCGCCGCGCAGCTACCATCGCGACCTGAGCGAACTCGACGCCCTGCTGGGCGGCCTGGGCGACTTGGGCTTCGGCGAGACGAGCGAGAAGCACGAAGCCGAGTCTGACGAAGACGAAGAGTAACGTGCGATTCGCATAATCGATATTGAATGCCGCTCCGGGAAACCGGGGCGGCATTTTTGCGTTTGGGCCAGTGCGCCCGTGGAGCTTCTCATTGTTGGACGCCTTCTTTGAGTCGCCAGTGGAATGGGCGGTTGCGAACTATGGCAAAGATACGAATCATGAGCACAGCTCACACCCTTGTGACCGCCGCCGTAGCATGCTTGTGTTAGGGTTGAATGGGGAATATGTAAAACGCCGGTATGGGCGAGGAAGGTACGCGAGATGTCAAGCGCCGAAAAAGCCAAGAAAAAGCAGCGCAACCAGGAGTGCTGCAAAGTCAGCGAGGAAATCAAGCAACGCGCGGCAGACATGGAGAAGGAAATCATCGCTGAGCGCCGTTATTTCCATAAGCATCCCGAGCTATCGCTGAAAGAGACCGAGACGGCAAATGCCCTTTGCTGGCGTCTTGCCTCTATGGGCATCGAATACACCCGCGTACCTGGAAACGGTATTATCGCGACCATCAAAGGAACGGCGCCCGACGCATATGACGCAGAGGGAAATCCGCGCCGTCGCATCGCGCTGCGAAGCGACATTGACGCCCTGCCCGTAACCGAGCTCACGGGCGCTCCGTATGCGTCGGAAAACGAAGGCGTCATGCATGCGTGTGGCCACGACTGCCATATGTCCATGCTGCTCGGCGCGGCGCGCATTCTTTTGGGCATGACCGATGAAATCCATGGGGAAGTGCGCTTGCTGTTCCAGCCTGCCGAGGAATGCTCCGTTGGCTCTCGCATGATGATTAAGGCGGGGGCGCTCGATGGCGTCGATACGATTTTCGGCACGCATATTTGGAGCGAAGTCGATGCGGGAACTATTTCATGCGCGCCTGGTCAGCGCATGGCCAACACCGACTGGTTCCGTATCGACATCAAGGGCGTGAGCGCTCATGGCTCCATGCCCCACAAAGGCGTTGATGCCGTGGTGGTTGCGGCCGAAATCGTGGTGGCGCTTCAGGTTCTTGTGAGTCGCGACATTTCCCCCTTCGAGCCCCTCGTGGTTACCGTGGGCGAAATCCATGGAGGCGAAGCCCGCAACATCATGGCTGGCTCGGCCTACCTTACGGGCACGATTCGTACATGGAGCGACAAAACGCGCAAAGCCATGCCCGAGCGCCTGGAGCATCTTATCCAGCGTTCGGCGAAAGCGTTCAACGCGAAGGCGAAACTCACGTATCAAGAAGGCAATGCCGGCCTGTCGAACGATTCCGAATGCGCCGAGCGTTGCCGCAAGTCTGTCGTGAAGCTGTTCGGCGAAGAAGCGGTCAGCGATTACGAAGGTACCCTCGCAGGTGAAGACTTCAGCGAATATCTCGACATCGTGCCTGGCGTGTTTGTGTTCCTCGGCTGCCGAAACCCCGATGTTGATGCGGTGTATCCTCAGCACAGCGGGTACT